>JAIELM010000123.1 GCA_019752975.1 Undibacterium sp.
AATTATGGAGTTCGGTGCAGGCTCAGGAAAGTTAGCTTTTGATATTCTGTCGGAGTGCCAACATTCACATTTTCCACTAGACCGCTATTTTATCGTGGAATTGTCTGGAGAACTTAAAGCGCGACAAGAAGCGCTATTAAAAGATTTTCCACAAGTAGTTTGGTTATCAAGTATGCCAGAAGCTTTTTCTGGTGTGGTGCTAGGTAATGAAGTCTTAGATGCCATGCCCGTTGAGCTAGTTATCAAGTCAGCCGATGGCTGGAAAAAACTAGGCGTGAGTGTCAACTCTCATCAGGAGCTAGATTTCTCGCTGCTGACTATGGACATGAGCGAGCAAAGCTGGGCAGAACAACTAGCGCAAATTCCGGATGCGGAAAGCTTACCGATCGGTTATATCACCGAAATTCATCCTATCGCCTGCGCCTTCATGAATAGCATCGCGCATATGCTAATAGCAGGCAAGGATAAGAACCAACTAGGTGGCGCGGCAATCTGGATCGATTATGGTTTTCCGGCCCATGAATACTATGCAGAGCAACGCGAAAAGGGCACGTTGATGTGCCACTATCGCCATCACGCACATCCTGACCCCTTCTACTTACCGGGCTTACAGGACATCACTGCCCACGTGGACTTTAGCGCAATAGCAAAATCTGGCGTACTGGCTGGCTTAGATTTATTAGCCTACACCAGTCAAGCAGGATTTCTATTACAGGCTGGCTTAGCCGAAGTATTGGGTCGAATCCCTGTTGAAGATACTCAAAACTATCTGCCAGCAAGTAATATCGTCAACAAGTATATTTCTCCGGCCGAAATGGGTGAATTATTTAAGGTATTAATCTTAGCTTGTGCGATAGAATGTCCAAATCAATTACTGCAACATGACCGCAGTCACCGTCTATAGAAAAGGGAGTGCTATGATTCGTTGGGTTTTCGCCGCCCTTGTGTGCTTAACGCTCTTTGCCAATTTACTACCTTGGCTACAAAAACTGGGTATCGGAAAATTGCCTGGCGATTTGAGATTTAGATTATTTGGAAAAATATTTTGCATTCCATTGGCGTCTAGCCTTCTTTTAAGCCTTTGTATTCTACTAGTAACTCACTTACTTCGTTGATTACCGCAAACAGAATGTACAAAAATATTTAAATCTCGGCGTTTATCCATGTTCTTCCTAGGCAATTGAGAGTACAGTTATTGTACTTGTGATGTGATAGACACTTCCACGAGGGTGCACCTCAAAGTGAGGGCATATAGACCCTATTTGTAATTTAAGGGGAGACCAGTTTTATGAGTAATCTAGCTGATATACGTGCTCTCTTGATCGAGCCTCACTCTGGGATGCGAGTGAGTCTCCACAATATGCTCAATTTATGCGGCATAATAAAAATCGAACACGCCATTTCTGCTGGTACTGCCTTGCGCGCAATTCAGGCCAAAAATTTTGACCTAGTGCTATGCGAATACGACTTAGGCGTAGGCCAAGACGGGCAGCAATTATTGGAGGACGTTAGACATCACAAGCTCATGCCCTTGTCGACTATTTTTATCATGGTCACCGCCGAGCGTGCCTATGCCAAAGTTGTAGGCGCTGCCGAATTAGCTCCCTCAGATTACCTACTTAAGCCGTTCACCGCAGACATGTTGTTAGAGCGTGTGAACAAAGCCTTTGAAAAACGTTACGCCTTCACTGAAGTACACGCATTACTCGAACAAGGTGCAGTTAGAGAAGCGATAGAGGCATGTACGTTGGCTGAGGTGGCCTTTCCTCGTTACGCCATCGATTTCATGCGCATACGTGCAGAACTACATGTCACGATGGGGGACGCAGCCGAAGCAGAAGAGCTCTACGCACGGCTATTCGAGACCAAAGCGGTAGCATGGGCGCGCTTAGGTTTAGCTAAGACCTTATTTATGCAGGGACGTTATCAAGAGGCAGAAGGTATCCTGACCAGTCTAGTGACCGAAAATAGTAAGTATATGGATGCTTATGACTGGCTGTCCAAAACTCACGAGGCGATAGGCGAACTACCTGAGGCCAAATCGGTCTTGGATTCGGCGGTGGCGGTTTCACCCCACGCGGTAAGGCGCTTACGTAAATTGGGTTCTTTGTCACTTGCGACGGGTGATATTGAAGGTGCCGAGTCCGTACTTAAAAAAGTGGTTAGCAAAGCCAAGTTCTCAGAGTTCCGTGATCCAGAAGATCATGTCAATTTAGTCCAAGCCTTGGTAAAAAAAGGCGATCACGGTCAAGCCCAAAGCGTCATTCGCGACCTAGAGAAAAGCATGGCTGGCATTAAAAAGACTGAAGCTTGTCGCGCCATTTCTGCAGCCATGGTGCATGCCTCGACTGGCGACGAAAGACTTGCAGACGAACTAGACAAAGCCGTCCTAGCCAATCGAGAAGATGTTGGCTTATCAAATGATATTAAGCTCAACTTAGCCAAGAGCTGTTTAGAAAATAATCAAGATGGTGCAGCTTCCGAAGTGATCATGGATGTATTGCGAAACTCACCCAACAAAACGATGGTTGATCGTGCCTTGGGTGTTTTTGAAAGCGCGGGAAAAGGTTTTCTAGGACGAGAGTTAGTTCAACAAAGTGAAAATGAAGTCAAACAACTAGTCGCTTTAGGCGTAAAAAAAGCCAAAGAAGGCGACTTCCGTGGCTCAGTAGAATTAATGGCAAGTGCCGCACGGAAATCACCAGAGAACCCACAAGTCTTGCTGAACGCTGCTTTGGCAGCACTCAAATGTATAGAAAATTGCGGTTGGGATCTGCCTACAGGAAAACTTGCCAAGCAACTCATTGAGGCTGTAGCGCGCATCGATCCCATGAATACCAGATTACGAGCCATCCGTGGGCTCTACGAAGACTTACAAAAGCGTTTTGGAATTTCCAGCGTTCGAACCCCAGCAGTCAAAGCTTAAACGCTCAGGAAATCAAACCGCCAGGGTGATACCCTGTTTTTTTGCTAGCGCATCGACATCCTGCCATATCGTCATCTGATTTAATAAGCGTGTCGCTGGATCGAGCATACCGTTTAAATTAAAAAACCTTTCTAAGTTGGTCTCGTCAAACGACAAGCTCTGAGAAAAATTCATACGCCCGTATTGCTTTTTAAATGCCAGCAACAAATCGCCAGGCGCATCTTTATGCCAAGCCTGCATCAATCCACCTACCATCAAAGCACTATCCGTCGTTTGCTCCAATACGCGTAAATTTTTTGCACTTCCTACATCACGATAATCGAGCAAACGCGGAAAATAGAAGTGTTTAATCCAAGACGCGGGAACGCCCGACTCGCGCTGTAAGACCACGCTGCGCCACAATTTCCAGCTCTTGTCGGCCTTATCCTCAGGCTCAAAGTGACCATCCGCTTGCACTTCACAGTCTTCAGCTAGCATGATTTCTAAGATAACCGGTAAACCAACCTGCGTCGCAATGTTTTCCAATTCGTGCATTACCGGTTTTTCACCCGTCAAGCGCTGCAATGAGGCCACAAATTCCTTAAGAACCGCTTGATGTTGGACGTGAACTTCGCTGGCATTTCGAGCGAATGCAGAACAAGCCGAAAAATAGGCCATTAACTCACCGATATAAATGCCCTTCATTTCAGTCGCATTTTCAGTCGCATTTTCAGTAACTGGCAATCCATCCCGTGCGATAGTGGAGGGAATTCCGTGCCTTAAGTAAGAATACAATGAGGTCGAAATACAGCCAAATTTGACGATACTTCCTTGAGGTAGAACAAAAGATGGCATGATATTTCTCTGACTATATTGAGGATTAGCGAACAATAATTACCACTATAACGACATATTGCGGAGCTGCGGTTTACAAAGAGGACTTCAAAAAATAGAAATCCAAAATTCAAAAAGCAAAAGCCCCAGATTCGCGAGAATCTGGGGCTGTGCTGGAATAAAAGCCTGACGATGACCTACTTTCACACTGGTTGCAGCACTATCATCGGCGTAAAATCGTTTCACGGTCCTGTTCGGGATGGGAAGGGGTGGTACCGATTTACTATGGTCATCAGGCA
>JAIELM010000232.1 GCA_019752975.1 Undibacterium sp.
ACAGGGCGTCCATGGCGCTTAAGGTAGTCCGGTGAGGCAACTACCACACGTTTGTTGTCGGCCAGTTTTACGCCAATTAAATTTGAGTCTGAGAGCGCAGCAATACGAATCGCGACATCAACACCTTCGCCGATAAGATCGACCACGCGGTCATTTAAATTCAGTGTGAGTTTAACGTCTTTATGTTCGCTCAAAAACTGTGGGATCAATTGCGCGACGTGTTGTCGCCCAAACCCAGCAGGGGCCGATACGGTGAGTTGACCGCTTGCTCTAGCGCTACGCTCAGAGACTGAGGTTTCGGCTTCTTCTAATTCCGCCAAAATTCTTTGGCAGTCTTCCAAAAATGCCGCACCTTCGATGGTCAAAGCGATTTTGCGTGTGGTGCGTTGTAAAAGTTTAACATCGAGTCTTTCCTCTAATGCGTCTAAGCGGCGACCTATCATGGCGGGCGCGACACCTTCGGCACGTGCGGCTGCAGAGAGACTACCGCGGGTTGCTACCTCTGCAAAAGTCGATATTTGTTTGAATTGATCCATGGGTTTATCAGCGCGAGAGAAAAGATTTTTTACAAAAATTAATGGACTGCCTACGCAATTTAATCAAGTTTTAACTAGAACGCAAAAATAAAGTGATAAAACGATTCATTGTGGCGACATACATGTTGAATATACTGCTAAACAGGGATTGTGATTCATCATTATTGAGCTGATATTTTTATAAAAACAAAAAATATCGACTTGTAGTGATTAATTTAGTCAGTTCTCCTGCTGATGATGAAGATTTGAAGAGTTTTTTCTGTTAATGGTGATTGACAGTAATTTTCTAGGAGCTTTTCAGCTATTTTTGGGCCAATTTATTATTCCTGTTCAGAGGCGACGAATGCAATAAGAAATCTAGAATCCCTTAATACAGAAATAGAGGAACACAGTGAGAATCATCTAGAAAGACAGCGCTTTCTCTTCGGCTTTTGGCATTTACCGTGTTTCTATGTTGAACCGAGATTTTGTACCGTTTTGTGGTGGCTTGTTACGCGCTGTTTTTCGCAGTTTTTTTTGACTTTTTTAAAAGCGGTTTTTACGACGAGGAGTTTTATATGCAGCAAGGTGTTTATCCAGAAGGGGTGCAAATCTTAGGTCAAATGCAGCCAGATTTTGACAGCGTATTGACGTGGGATGCTTTGAGCTTGGTCGCCAAACTGAGTCGTCATTTTGAAAATCGTAGGCAAGCGCTGTTAGCCTTGCGTGTTGCACGCGCCGCGCGTATGGATGCTGGAGAGCGGCCGGATTTTTTGCCTGATACTGCGGCGATTCGCGCCGGTGATTGGAGCATCGCCGCGCTGCCAGCAGCCTTAGCTTGCCGGCGTGTAGAAATCACTGGGCCAGTCGAGCGTAAAATGATCATCAACGCGCTTAACTCAGGTGCGGATAGTTATATGAGTGATTTTGAGGATTCCAATACACCTAATTGGCTGAATCAAATTCAAGGACAAATTAATTTACGTGATGCGATACGTAAAACCATCAGCCTAGAGCAAAACGGTAAGCGTTATCAACTCAATGAAACAGTCGCGACCTTACTAGTACGTCCACGTGGTTGGCATCTTGAAGAAAAGCATATCTTAGTTGATGGAAAGCGCATCTCCGGCGGTATCTTGGATTTTGCCTTGTTCATGTTCCATAACGCGAAAGAACAGCTTGCCAGAGGTGCAGGTCCTTACTTCTATTTGCCTAAAATGGAGTCACATTTAGAAGCGCGTTTATGGAACGATATTTTTGTCATGACTCAAAATGAGCTGGGTCTGCCACAAGGCACAATCAAGGCCACCGTTTTAATTGAAACCATACTCGCTGCTTTTGAGATGGATGAGATTTTGTACGAATTGCGTGAGCACAGCGCGGGCTTAAATGCGGGACGTTGGGATTATATTTTTTCCTGCATTAAGAAATTTAAGAACGATGAAAACTTCTGTTTAGCCGATCGCGCCAAGGTAACGATGACAGCGCCTTTTATGCGCTCCTATGCCTTGTTATTGCTCAAGACTTGTCATCAGCGCGGTGCACCCGCAATAGGCGGTATGGCGGCCTTAATTCCGATTAAGAACGACGTGGAAAAGAATGAAATCGCCATGGCCGGTGTGCGCAATGACAAAGCAAGAGACGCTACCGATGGCTATGATGGTGGTTGGGTCGCGCATCCAGGCTTGGTAGATTTGGCGATGACAGAGTTCAAAAAAGTATTAGGCGAAGCACCCAACCAAATCACCAGGCTCAGACCGGACATACAGGTGACGGCGAGTGAGCTGCTCAATTTCCAACCTGAGACGCCGATCACCGAAGCCGGGCTGCGTTACAACATCAACGTAGGCATACACTACCTAGGCGCGTGGTTAGCCGGCAATGGCTGCGTGCCTATCCATAACCTCATGGAAGACGCAGCTACGGCCGAAATTAGCCGCTCACAAGTCTGGCAGTGGATACGTTCTCCCAAAGGACAGCTGGAAGACGGTCGAAAAATCACAGTAGCAATGGTGCGCGCTATGATCTTTGAAGAACTCGTCAAAGTGAAGCAATCGGTAGGAGATGGTGCCACTTACGATAGAGCCGCAAAAATCTTTGAACAGATGAGCACCTCAGAAGACTTTGCAGAGTTTTTGACTTTGCCTTTGTACGAAGAAATTTGAGCGGCAGTTACTGATCGTTGATCGCGACGCTGTAGGGCGGGAAAGCAAAGTGTTTTCCGCCGTTCACAGCGTTTTCAATATCGCGAATGTCATTGGTTTACTCCTAATGATGAAAGATCGAGCACCATAGGGACGAAGCGTAAGCCATGCATTTCTTGCGCTTCACTTGTTTGAATAAAGCCAAATGTAGTGTACATAGGCTGCGCAAAAATTGAGGCATTCACCGTAAATTTCCCGGCATTGCCATGCGCAAGCGCCGCGTCTTTTAGATTCAGCCACAAGCACTTGGCATAGCCCTTACCTTGCTCTTTTTCAGTAACAAATAGATGGTACAGGTGACTATTGTCGCGCAGTGCGATGGCGGCGATGATTTGCTGTGTTTCATTGACCCCGACATAGTAGTCAAAATTGGCCGCGGTGATATAGCCAGCAATCGCGCTTGGTGTAATGGTGTTAAAAAATTCCTCAGCCCCTAATCCACTAGGATCAATGGTGAAATAATGGGCGACGCTGTGCACTAATGCGCTAATGGCAGGCGCGTCTGACTCAGTGGCGTGACGAATTTGCATGTGCTTGATATTTTGTTCGTGCGGATTGATTAAGGATTTTGTCTCAGAGCTGACGCCTCGATATTGTAGCTCGCTTGAGCTAAGCGGTGGGGGGTAAGGTGTGGCTTGCTCTACTCGATTTATTGCTGAGTTGGTCTACGTCACTCAGAAATAGTAGAACTATTCAAAGTATAAGGCGGAAAGCGCTGCGCTTTTCCACCCTACATGAAAGATTACTCGGTCGGTGGGACGTAGCCCTGTGCTGCATCTGCACCATCACCAAAAAAATGCTTTTCCATTTGTGTCGCTAAGTATTTGCGAGCACGGGTGTCGGCGAGGTTGAGGCGGTTTTCGTTGACCAGCATGGTTTGATGTTTCAGCCACGCGCCCCATGCTTCTTTAGAGACGCTTTCAAAAAGTTTTTTACCTAGTTCGCCAGGATAGGGTGGAAAGTCTAGACCTTCTGCGTCTTTGTCTAATTTAATGCAATGAACCGTGCGGGCCATGGTGATGCTCCTTGATAAATAGGGTTCGTCATTCCCGCGCAGGCGGGAATCCAGAGTGGTTTTTCGTAAAAGTGTGTGATGCGCACTATCTAGAAAGACTGGATTTTCATCTGAGCGGAAATAACGCTAAAAAAACTTTCGGTATTATTAGGACTTACGCAAAACAGACGCTGGCGCTATTGCGTTCGCCTTGTCACACTAAAGTACTGCCTGCGGCTCCGCGTCTAGCCAGCGCAATTTTGCGTAAGTCCTAATTATAACTGTTTAATCAATACCAGCGATTTCCTCTGCCAGTTA
>JAIELM010000176.1 GCA_019752975.1 Undibacterium sp.
CGCAGGCACTGCATAGCAAGGCTTATTTGTTGCAGGTTCGAAACGCTATGAAGAAGCAAGACAAACGGGTCGCTAAGTTAATGCAGACTAGATTGGATCGCATCGCGGAGCAAGAACAGGCGCTTGTAGCGGCTCAGGCCTGTCTAACGCAAGCCGACAAATTATTAGCGCAAGAGGCTATCCTCATTAGTCAAATTATTGAACTTGATAAGCAGTTTAGCGAGTGCGGTGAACTTTCATCTGATTTAAGTGCACAGTTTGGTGATCGTCGATTAAGATTGACTCAGAGACTGGAGACGCAAAACAATTTACAAAGAGAGTTACTTGAATTGATCAAAGAAATGGATGCGGTGACTGATCACGGGCAAGTAAACTTAACCACACAATTGATACAATGGGATCACCTGCTAGTGCAATGTGCACAGCATCCTAGTGCT
Organism: Undibacterium sp.; assembly: GCA_019752975.1. GTDB lineage: Bacteria > Pseudomonadota > Gammaproteobacteria > Burkholderiales > Burkholderiaceae_D > Undibacterium. The sequence goes on from JAIELM010000176.1 coordinate 438, forward strand.
GTTTCTTTACCGAAAAATGTATTGCTAGAAGCTCGGCAAAAATGGCAGGGGCTGAATGCCAATTTTCATGCAGATAAGCATGCAAGTAAGCATTCTCAATTATCGAGCCAATCATCGATTCAGCAAGCCGATCCAGCGCTTAACGAAAACCTGAATGTGCCTCATCAAAGTGAGGTAGTGGCGCCCACAGACCCCTATGTTCCTGTCACTCCAACTGAATCACAGACTACGCCAAGACTAAGCAAAGAACAAATTGAAACGGCGTTGCAGGAATTGGAAGCGGCATTGGAGCAGGGCAGTATTCAACAGGCTAGGCAACACGAAAAGACTTTACGCAATATCGACCCTAAGCACACGCCTAAGTCAAATCAGTCAAACCAGCCAAATCAATCTGAACTTAGTAGTGAGCAAAGAGAACGTTTAATCTCGGCCAGAAAAGAGCTGGGCAATTTATCCTCTTGGGCAAAATGGAGTGGTCAAGTTTCGCGGGATGAACTGGTGAGTACGGCGGAAGCACTCGCTGGCCTTAGTTTGAGCCCGAGAGAATTGGTGGGTACGGTGACCGCTCTGCGTCAACAATGGAAACAAATGGAAGCCACCAATGGTGGCGCCAACAAGGATTTATGGGAACGTTTTGACGCAGCATGTAGCACCGCCTACGCGCCGGCGGCGCAGTATTTTCAAGCACAGTCAGCACAACGTCGTACGCATGTTGATCAAGCGATGGCGCTGCTCGAGCAGTTTCAACAGCGTTCTAGTGAATTGCTGGCTGGGCCTACAGAGCAAATGGATTGGAAAGCATTGCAACAAGCGATTTTACAAATGCAGCAGACTTGGAAGACTAAGGGGCAACTTGATCGCAAGGACGCGCGCTCAATTGAAGAGCGCTTCACTCAGTTGCTTGATGGATTGCGTATCCCTTTGGCGCAAAGGCATAGTGAGGAAGTCGCTCTACGCGAACAGATAATTGCAACCGTAGCCCAACTAGATGCCTCACAAAAAAGCGCCTTAGATCAATTACGAGCGCAACAGGAGCGATGGCAAGAACGAGCCAAGGCCTTGCCCTTGCCACGGCAAGTAGAGCAGACATTGTGGGAACGGTTTCGTGTTGCTTGTGATGCGCTGTTTTTGCAGAAGAAACAGAATTCTGAATCAGCGCAATTACAAAGGGAAGATAATCTTAAAGCCAAAGTAGCGCTATGTGAGCATTTGGAAACCGCACAGGTAGAGAGTGAACTTGAACTGCGCAGCTTATTGAGTCAGTCCGATAGCGAATGGTTGGCCATAGGCGCGGTTCCGCGTGCCGAGGAAGTCCAAATAGAGCATCGTTTTATTTCTGCACAAACCAGTTTGAAGAATAACTTGAATAAAATCGAAGAGGAAAAACGGCGAGCGAATGCTCAGCACTTTTTGCATAGAATTGCACTCTGTCAAAAGGCAGATCATTACCTAGCCTCGGGTGCCGCAGAGGAAAGTACGTCTCTCGACTTGGAGACGCAATGGAATGCGCTGGAATCGAATAAACCAAACATAAGTGTCAAACGCCGGTTTGATACCGCCATCAAAGCCTTACGCTCTGGTGGAGATCAGCAAAGCCAGTATCAAGCACTATTGCAAGAAAACCTCAGTAAATTTGATGACGCGATTTTGCATATTGAGATACTGGCGGGAATCGAAAGTCCTTTCGAATTGGCGGATATTCGCTTAAAAAAGCAGATAGAAGTTTTGCAGTCCTCATTAAAGCAAGGAAGAGATCAGAAGCAAACCAGCAGCTTAATGTTGGGCTTGATTAGTATGCCTGTGGCTTTAGATGCAGGACGTCAGCAACGTTTAGATAAATTGTTGACCGCGACCGCAGCTTTGAGTTTGTATTGAATTGAAATTCTTCAAAGGAAAAACATGAAATTATATGGATATTTTCGCAGCTCTGCGTCCTATCGTGTGCGTATTGCGCTTAATTTGAAAGGCCTAGTACATGAACATGTCGCAGTCCATTTACTTAAAGATGGAGGGCAACAATTTTCAGCGCCATTCAAGCAGCTCAATCCCGATTCGCTTATTCCTGTGTTGTGCGATGAAGATGAGGGTGAGGAACTAGTACTAAGTCAGTCCTTGGCGATCTTGGAATATCTAGACGAAAAATACCCTGAGACCTCTTTATTGCCATCCAAGCGCAGTGATAGAGCCTATGTACGTGCCTTATCATTGGCCATTGCTTGCGATATACATCCGATTAATAATTTGCGTGTGTTGAAGTATTTGACCGCACATTTTTCGGTCACTGAAGAACAAAAAACCGATTGGTATAAGCACTGGTGTATGCTTGGTTTAAGTCAGTTAGAGCAGCGCCTCGTGACCGATGCGCGTAGCGGGGATTTTTGTTTTGGGGATGCGCCATCGATGGCCGATTGCTGTTTGGTACCGCAGGTGTTTAACGCACTGAGATTTAATTGTGATCTCAGTTTATTGCCAAAGACCATGGGTATTTATCAGCGTTGCCTTGAGTTGGAAGCCTTCAGTCAAGCAGCACCAAGCGCGCAGCCAGATGCTGAGTGAACGTGATAAAAGACCTAATTCGCTTGCTCGGGATCAGGTTTTTTTAGGTCCAGTACTTCGTCTAGCATAGAAATCAGAATAGCGCGAGTGAGTTTGGATTTGGTGGCATAGCCATCGACTGCATAGTTACTCATGATGCTATCTTTAGCGTAGCCCGGTTGTCCAGTTCTAAGTACAATGCGCAAATCCTTAAGTGACAAGTCTTGACGCAGGACGTGAACTAACTTAAGCCCGGCATCTTCGGTCTCCATCACAACATCAAGTAAAATTAATGCAATATCCGGTGTCTGCGCTGCTATATTTTTGGCTTCACGCGCGGAATAGGCGTGCATAAATTCCAAAGGCCTACCATGGATTTTTACGCCCGACAGTGCTAACACCGTGGTATCGTGCACATTACTGTCATCGTCCGCAATGAGTACCTTCCAGGGAGGTATTGCGATCAGGAGATCATTCTCCTCGTCGGTATCGGTAATAAACTCAATTCCATCGTCTATCTCTTCTTCCGCGCAAAAATCGTTTTCGTTCAGGTGGGTCTTGTTAGTCATACTGTGAAGGTAATTCCATTTTTCGCGTGTTGATTTACCCTCATTGAAGTGAAGATGTGTCGAGGAAAACCTTGATTTCTCAGGGCTCTCTATTATATTGTGGCGACGTTCCATCAGGCTCTCCCTAAGGTGACCTATCTTGTCCAAGTGGAGCAAGATTAGTCGCTTGCTGCGCGGCTTTCTTCTATTCAATCATATGTGATTGTGCGTTGAGAAACAAGAGTGCCAGCATAAATAATAGTTAAATATGATTGATCGAAAGAGGTAACGACGATAATTGAGCATGAAAATAGCAATTTACAACGAAAAATAGCTATTTTCAGCGTGACTAATACTTATTCCTTTGGCTTCTCGTTTGTGTTTGCTTCTTTGGTCGGCCAAGCTACTCCTAACCAAGCGGCGTTCAACTCCTTTTGTTGATCGGTGATATTCGCCACAGGTTTTATTTTGGCTTTACCTTTCACTTGACGGCTAGGAGTGAATG
>JAIELM010000228.1 GCA_019752975.1 Undibacterium sp.
CATCAACAATATTTGCCATGGTTTTATCGCGATCTTGCACCGTTTGATAATGCAATCGATAGCGCTCATGTGGAGATAACTGCTCACGCTCTGCAATCGCTTTAAATTCATCCAGACATCGCAAACAAAATTTTTCTAATGCACGCTCTCTTATTTGCTTAAATATTTTCCAGTTCGATTCTGATATTTCCGACATAATCTATCTCGACTTTCCATATCAACCTTGAGTAAACCTCATCATGACCTATGTTGCCCAGTCAACGCCCGCCCAGCAGCACTGTGAACCACCGCCAAGGATGCCGAGCTGGCACTCGCGCAAACATGATTTGCCAAGATGGTTGCGCAGTGGTATTGACTGTAGTAGTCGCGAGACTGATACAGCGTGTATAAGATACGCTAGACTTGTATCTTGTTGATCTTTGCAATGAGTTCTAGACTAAGCGCGTCGTCACTATTAGGCCGAGTTATGTCACTCCTACCGATCAAACTATTCACTGAATTCTTACCCTTAGTGTCCTACTGTCTTGTGATGTCGGCGACACCTGGACCCAACAACATTATGCTGGCGACTTCGGGAGCGAATTTTGGCTATCGCGGAGCCATGCCTACCATACTCGGAATTCAAACGGGTGTGTTTGTGCAAACCGTCGTCACCTGCGTGGGTCTAGGTAGCGTATTCCTAGCTTACCCGGTGATACAGGCGTTGCTGCGTATAGCCGGTTCTGTGTATCTCATTTATCTCGCATGGAAACTGAGTGGTGCCACCATCCAAGACATCGATACACTCAAGCCCGTCAGTTTCTTTCAAGCCGCACTTTTTCAGGCGCTCAATCCTAAAAGTTGGATCAAATCGATCACTTTAGCGTCGGTCTTTATGCCGACAGAATTGAGCCCCTTAATGGGTGCGATACTCATTGCATGTATAGGCGCCATGGTTGGTTCACCATGCTCGGTGATGTGGACACTGTTTGGCGTGTCGATCCGCCACTTGCTACACGATCCGTTTAAGCGGCGTGTATTTAATTTGCTAATGGGCGGCACCTTGGTCGCTTTGGCGATTCTATTTTTGCGCTAATTTTGCGCTTATTTTGCGCTTATTTTAAGGTAAGATGCACAGATGATTTCCATAGATCGCACCAGCGCCATCCCCCTATCAAACCAGATCGAGACACAGTTACGACAACTGGTGCGTGATCGGATTTTTGCTGCGGGCGTTAAGCTGCCATCAATACGCCAATTGGCAAGTCAGTTGGCGGTGAGTACTAATACTGTCGTGGTCGCCTATGATCGCTTGGTCGCTGCAGGTCTCATTGATAGTCATGGCACCTCAGGCTTCTTCGCATGTGCGAGTAAGGATAGTCCTAGCATGCCTGATGCCGTAGCACTCGAAGCGGGCGAGGAACAAGAACCTATCTGGCTAGCCCAACAAGCCAATGATCAACGCTCTGGCGTTTTGCTTGCCAGTAGTGGCGCTTTACCACCCACTTGGTTGCAAGATGCAGTGCCAGCCTCTGTCGTACAAAGAGCGCTTGCCCACAGCAGCGCAGGCATGGCTTCACGCTGTCCACCGCAAGGCTTGCAGCCATTGCGTGAACAAATCGCCATGCTGATGCATAGCGCAGGCATTGCAGTGGATGCTGGACATCTACTCACATGCTTCGGTGGTACCCATGCTATCGATTTAATTTGCCGCAGTTTCTTGCAGGCAGGTGATACGGTCTTAGTCGAAGATCCAGGTTATTTTTTGATGTTTAGTCGATTATTACAAGATGGCATCCGTTTGATACCAATACGACGTGGCCCCGATGGCTTGGATCTTGATGAATTGGAATTGGCTTGCCAAGAATATCGCCCCCGTTTGTTGTTCATGCAAACTGCATTGCACAGCCCAACGGGATGGAGCAGTAGTAGTGCCAATTTGCATCGCGTATTGAATGTGGCTAAACAATACGGCGTCTTGATTGCCGAAGATGATGTACACGGACATTTCCTACCTGGCCACAGTACGCGCTTGGCCGCTTTGTCTGGATTCGATGGCGTGATTTACTATTCAAGTTTTTGTAAAGTCTTGAGCCCAGCGCTGCGCATGGGCTATATCGCCGCGGCGCCGCATCATCTTAAAATTCTGATGCGCACCAAAATACACTCGGTCATGACAACACCTGCGCTGAATGAATATGTGTTATTGGAAGTGCTTAAGGCAGGCAATTGGCGTAAGCATCTTGAGCGTTTACAACGCAAAATTATACAAGCCCGTACTACCTGCATCACCCAACTCAGTGAGGCAGGTATGGCCTTTGAACATCTGGGCGAAGTCGGTTTATTTTTGTGGGGTACGATTCCCGACGGCGTCGATATGCAATTATTGCTGCAAGATGCCTACCGCAACAAAATTCTATTAGTCGGTGGCGCCACATTCTCGGCTCAACAACACCATGATCGCTACCTACGCTTTAATGTCGCCTTCTCACAGCAAACTCGTTTGAGCGAATATTTGCAGCAGCGTTTTACTACGATAGCCCAAGCACAACAGGTGGGTGCCAAGGGTTTTTCATTGATCAATTGAGTTGCTGCCATCCTCTGTGATCCGAGGGAAGCACTGATCGATTCGGCGTGCACCTTCGAGATCAATAGTGCTCCTGATTCTAGTCGCCACCGCAACCACCGCTACAGCCTGACGAGCCGCTATCACCCCCATCCGAGCTACTACCAGAATCGCTACTAAAACTATAGCCTTGATCAGTATCTCCAGTGCCACTACTATCGGAGGAATGGTGATAAAAATCCCCCCCACAATAAATGACTCCGTCGCCATTTTTACGCAAGGCGCTGCAATCAGGCTCATAACGAAAGCCATTCGGGATGTCCCATTTCTGATCCAATGCAAACAACAAAGGTAGCCGGGTCGCATATCGTGGATTAATGTTTTCTTCTAGGCAGGCAAACCACCAGGTACGCCGCAAGCCATCATTGTTACGTTGATTTTTCCCTAAAACGGCGGCAGGGGTATGATGCATAGTACGGCCAAAAGCTTGCTTGCAAAATTGCTCGTAGCTCTTGGTGTACAGAATAAATTCGTGCCACAAATCATCAACCACTTGCGATGGCATAGAAACGTGCCGATAGCCGCTCTTGAGGTACACCAAAAAAAACTGGCGCAATGCGCGCGCAACTAGCTGTCGGTCTTTGAGCGATCTGTTCGGATGCACTTTAGCCAGCTTTTCCAATAAGCCCGCTGGGAACATATAGCGACGAATAAAATCAGCGCGTGCCGCCTGCCGCACACGCATCCAAAACCAAAATACCAGCACACCCAAAAGTAATACCAAAAAAATGAGAATGGTCATGGACTGATGCTCCGTCTAAAAATACCATCGAAAAAATGCAGGTTTTCTTTGCCTGCCCATAGCGTAACATTCATCATCTAGCCTTCCCGTCACCACGCCTTGTGAGTAGCATTAAACCTAGAAACGGCGATAAATCAAAAGAAATCAAAGTAAATCAACGGGTCAGATTAAATTGATTCATTTTTTGTTTGATCAAACTCGACACCACAACAGCCAACTATTTGCGCTCATGTACTTCTAGACTAGGATTCAAGGTCTCACCATAAATCTCTGGCGCATACATTGCTGCGATGCGTGTCGGTGGGAAGTGAAACCTGCCCGCGTTATTTAGTCGGAGCACATATTCGGTCTGCCAAGTTCCACGTTCAACGTGTTGATAATATGCGCGATAACTATCATTAGCGCGTTCAATATGCGTGGGACTAGCACTAGGCCATGGTGCTGAATTCAGCCCAGCCTGCGCCAAGACGCTTTCGCGAGCAAATCCTTTTCCAAGAATACTACTACCTGAAGCAATCGGGTCATGTATCACCACCCATCCCAACTCCGATTCCGCATGCATCTCTAATGTGACCCGCACCAAGTCTCCGACTGTCCACCGCCCCGCAACACTTTGCGCTATCGGCGTAATTGTCTTACGTAACGACAGGCCGCGATGGCTTTCGTGTCCCT
>JAIELM010000191.1 GCA_019752975.1 Undibacterium sp.
CGCTCTTCCGATCTGCTTTAGTGTCAATGGTCGTGGCTGCCGTAAGTGGCTGCGGCACGCTTTTCGGCAGACCCGATGCTGCATTTTATCCACCCGCGAAATATTACCCAGCGACTCAGTACGATATGCAGTTGTTGTTTGGCGGTGATGAGCTGAATCGTGGTTTTGTACATGCCACTGCATGGTGCTGGATGTCACTGATCTGCCCGCCTATAGCCGTAGTATCGATTCCGGCCGACATAGTAATAGACACGGTTTTAATTCCGCATGATATGGATTTGTAGGGTCAAATTCACATCGCTAGTGGCCGGCGTGAATTATTGCGCATGAATATTATGTTGGGAGATCCGGGTGTCACCCGCGCTACAGGGCTGCAAGGGTTTAGGGCCGCCACACATAGGCGGCAATAAGCCACAACTGCCACAGCCGTGTACGGGTGAAGCCCCATCATTCACCACAAAGCGCACGAGCTTGCCCCAGTTTCATACACGCATGCGGGTTGCACGCTACATGGCTCGTTGCGGTATTTGGCGTTTCACCCTGGTGGGCCGGTTCAGCGTAGCCGTGGCTCATGTGTCAGATAGGCGTAGGTGGCACTCCTATGCCGTCAAGGCACGGGTGATACGGTTGGGTATTAAGCCGTGTGAAAACCTCGCTGACGAATCCGCCCTCGTAGACCCGGATGGCGATGCGCAGGGAGGTGGGGCATGTGTGTCGAGTAGCTTAGCTTTGGCGTTATCAACCTTAAATATGTCATTAATGCCAATCTTAAAAGCGCTGCTAATGTCAGACACTGGCCTTAAGCGCAGAGGCGGAAATTCAAATTAGCTGGCGCGGTCCACTTATAAATAAAGGAATTAGGATGAACACTCAGACCCGCTTGGCAGAAGAAATCGCCACGGCCAACCAGCAATTAATCGACTTATTCCAGCTAGGCGATGCCAGTGGCGTGACGGCTCTGTACAGCGATGACGCCCAGTTTTTGCTTCCCCACATGGCACCCATTAAGGGTAGCGCCAGTATCGAGGCGGTGTGGAAGTCCCAGGTGGGGCATGGCCACGCGTTGCAATTTAAAACCTTGGAGCTTGCAGGCGACGACAACTCTGCGTTGGAGTTGGGCGAGTACACGCGCTTAGACAAAACCGGCAGCACGCTGGACAAGGGCAAGTACATGGTGGTCTGGAGGCGCGTCGCCGGTGCTTGGAGAATTCATCGCGACATGCTCAGCACGAATATCCCGCTGCAAACCTAGCAGCCCACGCTTTTCTATTGATAGACACCCAGATTAAACGGAGTAAGCCATGCAAAATTATCCCGCCTTTTACGTCTTTGCCATCGCGTTGGTGGCATTGTTTATCAAGACTGCCTTGACCAGCGTGCTGCAGGTGCTGAGTCGCATCAAGAGCAAACGCTATTTGCTGCCAGAAGATGCCGGGCTGTGGAACATTGCGGTGGTAGGAAGCGAGTCGCTGTTTGTCCAGCGCTGCGCCAATGTGCAACGCAACGACACCGAAAACGTGCCGCTATTTTTGGCGCTTGCACTCACCTATGTACTGCTGGGGGCGTCGGTGCAATCGGCCCAATGGTTATTTTTTAGTTACGTCGCAATCCGCTATCTACACACCGTCATCTATTTGCGCGGGGTGCAGCCGTGGCGCATCGTCTTGTATTTATCCGGGATGGCGGTTTGCTGGACGATTGCCGCATTTATTGCCGGCAAGTTATTGGCCTAAATTTAACCCAAGTTTATCCCGGGTGATCGCCAGATCTTCCGGGCCCGAAACACGGCATTGCCTAGTTCTAGGCAGCGGAGAAATACCATGCTTGATGCCTCTGTCTTGTCTTCCGTCGACTCTGCGTCCAATCGAATCGTTGTGGAGTTCGTTGCCCGCTATTCAGCCGCCTGGAAGCAGCCTAATGTCAGCAATGTCCGTGCGCTGATGCACGCCGACACGCAAAATCTGATTCCACCGATGACGCAGCCGGGCAATCGAGATTCAGTCTTGGCGCATTTCGAGGGGGTGTTAAAAAAAGTCCCGGATCTCAGCCTGATCACTAAACGTTGGGCTCATTCTGGTGACACAGTGACGATCGAATGGAGTGCAACTGCCACGGTCAACGGTCGCCCGCTAGCTTGGAGTGGCATCGACATCATTCGCTTGCGCGGTGACAAAATAATCGATCTGCAGTCCTATTGGGACACCCAGCGCCTGAACGCAGATGTTCAGGCGGCGCGTGTGTAACAGACGCTTGGTCCAGGGCTGCTGCTGTAAACGCTGCTGTTCAGGCGAAAACGGATCGACAGTGACCAGAGTGTTGCGCTGATCTGGCCCGCTGCACAGCGTTGTTTTCGGTGTGAACTAAAATCGATAAAATGTCGTTATTGACTATAAAGATGTCACTAACGACATCCTGGTTGTAATCGCTCGTCGCTTACCATGAAATTACGGCGCGGGTCGCTCAAGTCAATCTCAGCCACACTTTACAACTTTCATAGAGGCCACTCATGAACAACTCTGCATTTGCACTTCTTTTGTATGGCACTTGGTCCCTGACGCTGCTGTTCGCCATTATGCTGCTGCGCGGGGTGATTACCGCCTCTGGTCGGCGCGCCCCTAATGATTTTCTGGTATCTGGTGAAGACGTCTCGCCGTTTTCGGGCCGATTGTGCCGGGCCCATGCTAATTGCTATGAAAGCTTGCCGGCCTTCGCCGCCATTTTATTGGTGGCGATTACCAGCGGTCATGCCGAGATCACTGACAGTTTAGCGCTGTGGGCGATTTTGGCGCGGGTCTGCCAGTCCAGTATTCACCTGTGCTCCAGCGGAAAATACCCAACCATGGTGCGCTACAGTATGCAAAGTATTCAGGTAGCAATCCAAGCGGTATGGGTCATTGGTTTGCTGAAGTTAGCGCCGATTTTTTTCGCGTAAACGAACTAAACGCAAGGAAATAGTCCATGACCAACCAAGAGATTATTACCCGCTTTTATCAGGCGCTAGTCCGTGGTAATCCTGAAGAGATGATTGAGTATTACCACGACGAGATTACTTTCTATGATCCGTCTTTTGGCGAACTGCACGGTGACGATGCTAAAAATATGTGGCGTCTGCTGGTGTCGCCAGCTATTAAGGCGTCCTTCTCAAATGTCGATGCCAGTAGCGCCAACTGGATTGCCAGCTACAAATTCAAGAAAACCGGACGCACAGTAGTGAACCGAATATCGGCACAGTTTGAATTCAAAGACGGAAAGATTATTAAGCACACCGACCATTTCAGTTTATGGCGCTGGACCTCGCAGGCGTTGGGCTGGCCTGGTTATTTGTTGGGCTGGTCGGGTTACATGCAAAAAAGATGCATCCAACAAACCTCGATTTTGTTGAAGAATTTTGACATCGCCGACAATATCAAAATCATATACTGAACGGATTAGCCCTAGGTTTAGGGGGTTCTGATCTGCTCGATTACTACGGTCGCATCCACGCCAACACTACATCCAGCATGCGATTAGCGAAGGCCCACTCGTTGTCGTACCAGGCCAGCACCTTGACCAAGTCGCCCTGCACGCGGGTGTGATTGAGGTCGACCACGCAGGAGGCCGGGTAGCCGTTGAAGTCACAGGACACTAGCGGCAGTTCGTTGCATTCGAGCACGCCGAAGGGCAGGGTTTTCGCGCTTAATTGCAGGCCTGCGTTAATCGCCGCGCGGCTGCTCGGACGCTCGCTGCTGAAGGTCAGGTCGAGTAGCGAGACATTTGCTGTAGGCACGCGAATGGCCAAGCCGTCCAACTTGCCGGCCAGGCGCGGTAGCACCAAGCCAATGGTCTTGGCCGCGCCGGTGCTGGTGGGGATCATCGACAGGGCCGCGGCGCGGGCGCGATAGAGGTCGTCGTGGCTTTTGTCGAGCAGGCTTTGGTCGTTGGTGTAGGCGTGCACGGTGGTCATCAGGCCATGGCGAATGCCCACCGCCTGATCCAGCACCATCGCCAAGGGCGCTAGGCAGTTGG
>JAIELM010000394.1 GCA_019752975.1 Undibacterium sp.
GTTTGTACGAAGTGCGTATGGGAAGTGAAATTGTCTACACCGACGAGAAGGCGCAATATGTTTTTGTTGGTAGTGTGTTGGATCCCAAGGGTACGGTAAATTATACTAAGCAACGTACTGATGAACTGAACCGTGTGAATTTTTCCGACTTGCCGCTGGATGCTGCGGTGAAGTATGTGAAGGGTGATGGCAAGCGTGTGATTGCGATTTTTGAAGATCCTAATTGCGGCTACTGTAAGAAATTCCGTAAAACCTTGCAGACCTTGGACAACATCACCGTGTACACATTTATGTACAATATTTTGGCGGAAGATTCCGTCACTAAGTCGAAAGATATTTGGTGCTCAGCCGACCGTAGTAAGGCTTGGGATGATTGGATGATGACCGGAAAATTAGCCACAACAGCACCGGCCAATTGCGTGACGCCACATGAAAAAGTGCTGGCTTTGGGACATAAACTACGCGTCACCGGCACGCCCACTGTGATTTTTACGGATGGTTCGCGTTTGCCAGGTATGGTGGATATTAAGGCGCTGGAAGATAAATTTGCTAGCTTGAAGATTGCCAACACCAAGATGCCGATTGTCGCATTAAAATAGATTCACCCAGTTTTAGCTGTTTTAATAAATGCCGCACAGATGCACTGTAGCGGCATTTTCTACATTAGAATAGCTGCTTTGTCGTGGTATCTGTGTAAAATCTCGATAAATATCTCGATGTATAACTGAGCAAAATTCCTTCAAGTAGTAGCTTCGATTTCCCCAAAAAACATGAACACTCTCGATAAACAATTCGCCACGCGACTGGGCTTGCTTGGCTTAATTCCCTTTGTTTTACTCACCTTGCTGTGCTGGATAGTGCATCCTGATTGGATGGGATATTTTATACAGGCGCAGTTGATTTATGGCTTGGCGATCATGGCGTTTTTGGGCGGACTACATTGGGGTTTAGCATTGCTGAGCAAGGGGCAAGAACGACAGGCGAAAGAGATTAAGCAAGATTTATTGTGGGGCATACTTCCTGTGGTGGTAGCTTGGTTTGCTATGTCGAATATGTTCGCTGGTTTTGTCATACAAATGGTCGCCTTTATTTTTTCCTACCAATACGATAAACGCATGTATCAACGCTTTGATTTACCCGATTGGTTTGTGCAATTACGTTTCCGTTTAACTTGTGTCGTGGTGACCACTCAGGTGTTTACTTTTTTGGCGGCGAATATTCGTTTGTAAACTAAAGGTGAGTATATGACTTCAGGTAGGAAGAATCATGTGGACGCGTCGGCCGCAATTCATTACACCATTAACTCTAATGATCGTGCGGCGCATTTGTATGACGTCACTGTAACAGTGGATGCGCCTGATCCTGAGGGACAGATTTTTTCATTACCAGTTTGGATACCTGGTAGTTATATGGTGAGAGAGTTTGCCCGAAATATCGTGCAGATCGAGGCCAGCGCTAACGGTAAAAGTGTCGCCTTAACGAAGTTAGATAAATGCACTTGGCAAGCCACGCCTTGCACTGGTGGGTTAAGGCTCAGTTATCAAGTGTATGCTTGGGATTTATCGGTGCGTGCGGCGCATTTGGATCAAAATCATGGGTTTTTTAACGGTACTAGTGTGTTCTTGCGGGTTCACGGACAAGAGGCTTCGGCGCATAGCGTTGAGATACAAAGACCAGACGGTTGTGCTCATTGGCGCGTAGCCACTGCTTTGCCATCGTTGGAGGCGAAGCGTCATAGTTTTGGTCGCTATATCGCGGCTGATTATGATGAATTGGTCGATCATCCGGTGGAGATGGGTGAATTTGAATTGGTGAGTTTTAAAGCGCATGGTGTAGCGCACGATTTTGTGGTGACGGGGCGGGTGCCGAATGTGGATTTGGCGCGCATTGCTCTTGATTTACAAAAAATCTGTGAGGCGCAAATCGCTTTTTTTGAGCCTCGTACTAAGCAAGCGCCGATGTCACATTATGTTTTCATGACCATGGTGGTCGGAGATGGTTATGGCGGATTGGAGCATCGTGCTTCGACCGCTTTAATCTGCAATCGCAGCGATTTGCCCACTAAGAATGATACTAGTCTGAGCGATGGTTATCGTGCTTTTTTGGCCCTATGTAGTCACGAATATTTTCACACATGGAATGTCAAAAGGATTAAGCCTGCTGCATTCGTTCACTACGATTTTAGTCAAGAAAATTACACTAGTTTGCTGTGGTTGTTTGAAGGGTTTACTAGCTATTATGACGATTTGTTTTTGCGTCGATGTGGGTTGGTAGATGAGCCTAGTTATTTGAAGGTAATAGCCAAGACGATGATGGCGGTGCAGCGTGGAAGCGGGCGCAAAAAACAAAGTGTGGCCGATTCTAGTTTTGACGCATGGACTAAATATTATCGACAAGATGAAAATGCGCCCAATGCGATCGTCAGTTATTACGCCAAGGGTTCTTTGGTGGCTTTGGCTTTGGACTTACTCATACGCAGTGAAACCGAAGGAAAAAAATCGCTAGATGATGTGATGCGTGCCTTATGGGAAAAGTTTGGGCGTGATTTCTATCAGAAGGACAAAATTCTTACTAAAAAAGGATTGGGTGAAGAGGAGTTACAAGCATTGGTCTTGGAATGGACGGGAGTGAATATCACGCGGTTTCTAGCGCAGTATGTAAAGGGAACTAAAGATATTCCAGTGGCAAAAATGTTAGCTGAATTTGGTGTCAAGCTGGTCTCCGAAAACGCCAGTAAAAAACCTTCTCTTGGTGTTAAGCTGGTCAATCAAGCGGGCGATTGTAAACTAGCCCATGTTTATGAAGGTGGTGCCGCGCACAAGGCAGGTTTGTCGGCAGGAGATGTGCTCGTGGCGATCAATGGCTTGCGGGTGAACGCTACAGATGCGGCAGAGGGATTAAAGAAATTACTTGCACCATATAGTGTGGGTGACAAGCTTGAACTTCATGCTTTCCGTCGTGACGAATTACTGAACCTAACACTGAAGTTGAGACTTGACGAGGATGCGCAAATCACTCTTGAGTGTGATCAGGATTCACATGGTACTTTGGCGCATAAAAGGCCATCGCTTTAGCTTTTCTGGATTCGCCCGAGATTTCCTATATGGCCGCTCTTTTTTGCGACTAACTTGCGTCGGTGTAGTAGGGGTTTTGAGCAGCATGATCCTCACCTACGTAAGGATCATGCTGCAACGGTTCATTTCCACCCTTCAGGATAACGGGCGTCACGCTGCTCTGGGAAGCCGAAAAAACGCACACTGGTCGCCTTCCAACTGGGGATTCGAGTTGAAACTGATTTCGCATTACCCAAGCAACTTAATCGCAGTAATTTTGCGTTTAGACGCCGATGTAGACTTGCTCATTGCGTTTTCATATTCGTGCAAAGTTTTTCCTAAAAATTTTTCTAAGCTAGGACCGTTCTTGACGCGTTTGTCTTTGAAAATAAAATTAAACACTTCGTGAAACCAAACACGTCTGCCCATTTTGGTATACCAACGCATCGCGTAGGCTACATCGCGATCTCGGCTGAGTAGATTGCGATAAATAGCTTTGGGGCGCATTTGCAGTATCACTTCCATTGATTTCACCCACATAAAGATACGCCACGGCGGCACTTTTTTTGTCGCTAATACTTGATGCTTATAGTCCCATTTTCGCGTATCTGTTTGTATTACTTGGCGTTGACTCACGGTAGGATAGTAAGGCGTCCAGCGATGCGGCGTGACATATAGCATTTGAATTTGATCGGGATCATAGCGCAGCAAGTATTTTAATGAGCGCCAGTAGTCAATATCCGTCTCCTCCTCAAATCCAACCACATAGGTCGCCATCGAGACAATGCCATGCTGACGGAGTAGTTGAATCGCTTGTTGATCCTCACTGGTACTTGCGCCTTTCTTGATATGCTTGAGCGTCGCTTCGTTATAGCTTTCTATCCCTAACAAAAAACCCTCTTGCACACATACTCTTTCTCAGCGAGGAAAACATTGGCTGTGG
>JAIELM010000363.1 GCA_019752975.1 Undibacterium sp.
ATGTCGCTACGCTACATCAAGTCACGCCAGAAGAAGCTGTGGCACATCCGAATTGGGTCATGGGTCGCAAGATATCGGTGGACTCGGCCAGCATGATGAATAAGGGTTTAGAGGTGATCGAGGCGCATTACTTATTTGGTGCGGCAAGAGATAAAATCGAGGTCTTAATCCATCCGCAGAGCTTGGTCCACTCTATGGTGTCCTATGTCGATGGAACACTGATGGCGCAAATGGGTAACCCTGATATGCGTACTCCAATTGCTTATGGTTTGGCTTATCCAGAACGAATTGCCTCTGGAGTGGAGGCTTTAGATTTATCTCAATTTGCGCAGCTTAATTTTTATCAAGCTGATTTGCAGCGCTTTCCTTGTCTACGACTGGCTTTTGAAGCGCTAGATGCAGGCGCATCTGCGCCGACGATTTTGAATGCGGCTAACGAAATTGCGGTCGAGGCTTTCTTGAGTCGCCAGCTCGGTTTTATGCAGATTGAAAATATTATTGCAGCCACTTTAGATCGTATGCCATCGTGTGGTGTGGGTGATTTGGAGGCGATATTAGCGGTGGATCAAGAAGCACGTCGTTATGCTCGTCTAGCAATTGCAGAACAAAGGTAAATAGCGATGACATCACTCCTACAGCTATTGCAGACCATTGTGGTTACCATTATCGGACTCGGTGGTTTGATTATTTTTCATGAGCTTGGTCACTATGCTGTGGCGCGTTTTTGCGGCGTACGAGTGCTACGTTTTTCGGTGGGTATGGGTAAAGTTGTATGGATGCGCCGATTTGGTAAGAGTGAAACTGAATGGACATTGTCGGCGATCCCTTTAGGTGGCTACGTTAAATTTTATGATTCTCGAGATGCTGACTTGAGCCTTGGGTACGACAAAGCGGGTGATTTTTCCGCCAAGCCTGTCTGGCAAAAAATGGCCATCATTGCAGCGGGACCATTTGCCAATTTTTTACTTGCTGCACTGTTATTCACCACAGTGTTTGTACATGGTACACCGGATCCTGTGGCTAAGCTGAGGATCGCCTCAAACACCACTAGCGCCTATCAAGCTGGTTTGCGTCAAGCGGACGAGGTGGTCAGCGTCAATCATGAGGAAGTCAAATCATGGTCAGAGATGCGCTGGAAGCTTCTACAAAGTGGTTTGGATAAGAGGGACGCTCAGCTACAGCTTATTAGAAAAAGTGCAGAGTCAAATCGCTTGATGGAGCATCTTGTCGTGACCTTACCGCTTTCGCGCCTGAGTTCGGCTGAGTTGGAAGCCGATTTTTTGCAAGCAATGGGGATAAGTTATTTTCTCCCTCCCGCTATGCTTAAAGAAGTGCTCGCCAACGGGGTGGCTCAACGTGCCGGCTTAAGTGCTGGCGATAGAATCATTGCGATAAATAATCATCCAGTTGTCGATAGCTTAGCGTTGGTCGAAATTATTCGTGCCTCGCCAAATCGACCTTTGAATTTCCTTGTACAAGGGCCACAACATGCTTTTGAACTGGCTATTACACCCGAGTCTAAGACTGAAAATGGAAAAACAGTCGGTATGATAGGGGTGCTGCCGAATGCAGAATTGGAAACCAGGGAGATCAGCTACCCCCTTACCGAAGCATTGGCGAAAGGTCTGCAAAAGACTTGGGATAGTAGTGCTTTCACCCTAAAAATGTTGGGGAAAATGCTCACAGGTGAACTTTCATTACGTAATATTACTGGCCCTATTACCATAGCCGATTATGCTGGCAAGACCGCTAGAATCGGTTTAATCAGTTATTTGGGCTTCATCGCAATGATCAGTATTAGCCTAGGTGTTATGAATTTGCTGCCTATTCCTGTGTTAGATGGCGGACATTTGTTGTATTATTCGCTGGAAGTTTTATCTGGACGAAAAATTCCAGAGAAATATGTAGAGATGGCGCAGCGAGGAGGGCTAACTGTGCTGTTGTGTTTAATGTTGGTGGCTTTGTTTAATGACGTTCTAAGACAGCTACCATAAGGATAGATGAAAAAATGCTCCAGCTTTGTTGTCGTGTGGTACGCGAGTACTGCCTAGGATGACAGGTCTAGCTGGGACAATTTTACCTAGATCCTTAAATAAATTGAGACAAAAAAATACCCAATGAAATTACCATTAGAGAAATTTACTTTGCCTGCTTTTCCTCGCCGTCTCCTCGCCACTGCTGCCCTAGCTTTGTGTGCAGGACAAGCCTATGCCATAGAACCATTCAAAGTAAAAGATATTCGTATCGAAGGTCTGCAAAGAACTGAAGCTGGTACTGTGTTTAGTTATTTACCTGTGCGTGTGGGTGAGGTATTTAATGATGCTAAGAGTATCTCCGCTATTAAAAGCTTGTTCGCTACCGGTTTTTTTAAGGATGTACAGATTGAAGTTGAAGACGATGTATTGATCGTCTTATTGGATGAGCGTCCAACAATTTCGACGGTGGAATTTACTGGCACAAAAGAATTTGAAAAAGACGCTTTGGTCAAAGCTTTAAAAGATATCGGCGTCGGTGAGACGCGTATTTTTGATAAGGCCACAGTCGATAGAGCTGAGCAAGAGCTCAAGAAGCAATACCTCTCACGTGGTCTGTACGGTATGCATATCACCACCACCATCACGCCGATAGAACGCAATCGTGTTAACGTGACCTTTGCAGTGGATGAGGGTGATATTGCGCGTATCGGTGCGATTAATATTATCGGTAATAAGGCATTTTCTGATGGTGATCTGCAGGACTTATTGACTTTGAGTACCCCGACTTGGTTTAGTTGGTATTCCAAGAATGATCAATATTCCAAGCAAAAGCTTTCAGGTGATATCGAGTCCTTGCGTTCGTTTTACCAAAATCGGGGTTATCTGGAGATGCAAATTCTCTCCACCCAAATCTCGATTACACCCGATAAAAAACAAATTTACATCACCATTAATTTGGAAGAAGGCGAAAAATATACCGTCTCCGATATGAAGATAGAGGGTGACACCTTTGGACGTGAAGCTGAATTGGAATCACTACTCTTGTTGAAGAAGGGGGATGTGTACAATGCTGCTCGCCTGACCGATAGCACCAAACGCATTTCAGATCGTATGGGTAATTTTGGCTACGCATTTGCCAACGTCAATGCTAATCCTTTGATTGATAAAGAGAAGAAGGAAGTGGCCTTTACGGTCTTCGTTGATCCGGGTAAGCGGGTGTATGTGCGTAGAATTAATTTCTCAGGTAATACCCGAACCCGCGATGAAGTGATACGCCGTGAATTCCGTCAATTCGAAGGTTCTTGGTATGACGGTCAAAAAATCAAGTACTCACGTGATCGGGTTGAGTTTCTTGGTTTCTTTAAAGACGTCACCATCGATACGCCTGAAGTACCTACCAGTATCGATCAAGTGGATGTCAATTTGACGGTGACTGAAAGGCCGACCGGTAATGTGATGGTTGGTGCAGGATATTCTAGTGCCGAGAAAATTACTTTAACTGGATCGATACAACAGGCCAATGCCTTCGGTAGTGGGGATACCATAGGCCTAGATGTTAATACCAGTAAATATAGCCGTACCATCGCGATTCAGCATAGCGATCCCTATGCCACCGATGACGGCATTAGTCGCAGTATCGATTTGTATTTGCGTACTTCTCTTCCCCCTATTTATTTCCCAGGTTATTATAAGATTCAGTCCTTAGGCGGCAATCTTCGTTACGGCGTGCCTTTTTCTGAAGTTGATACGGTGTACTTTGGCCTGGGTGCAGAGCGCACTAAGATTGATACAGATCAAACTAGCCCCCCGCAATACCGCGATTACGTCGCGATGTTTGGTGCTGGCGTTGTTAAGAATATCGCTGATCCTTTGTATGGGGTCGGAACGGCTTTAAGTGACGCGCTTCCTTTGTCGGCAGCATGGCAGCGGGATAGTCGTGACAATATTATTACCCCTTCGATTGGACGTTATCAACGTGTCAATTTTGAGTTGTCTGCCTATGGTACCTCTAAATATT
>JAIELM010000371.1 GCA_019752975.1 Undibacterium sp.
CCTATTTTGAACTCAGAAAAATGCAGCTACCCGAATCTGAAGTCGAAATGATACTGCTAATCGATGCCGACCATCCGCTCTATTTTGCGATGAATAAGACTGGTGATCCTGAGCTCATCACAAAAATCCGGCGCGCCTACGATAAAATTATTGCTACTACTTACCCTGCGACATTACGCAAAAAGTATTTTATCGAATAGCTATTTCAGCTTATGAGGACTTACGCAAAATCGCGTTGCCTAGGCGCGAAGACTAAGGCAGTACTTTAGTACGACAAGGCGAATGCAACAACGGCAGCGTCCGTTTTGCGTCAGTCCTACTTATTTATTCCATTTCCCTTACCCGTAAATAGCTAGCAAATTTAGGCAAGCCATTAGACAAAAGGTCTCGGTATCGATAACTCACGAAGCTGCCAATGGCTGGAGGTGCTGCTCGCTGTTCATCACTAAATCCGCTCCCCAATTTAAATCGTTGACCTTGAGCATTCATGACGATCAAAGCGCCCATTTTTCCAAGATATTTGCCACGTCCGGGCTGATAGGCGACCACCTGCGCTTCTGCATCAAGTTGAGGTTTTAACTTAAGCAAAGACTCAGAGCGACCACTAACAAAAAGAGCGTCAGAGCGGTGTAGCATGATGCCCTCGCCACCCGCTTTAACGACGGTGTTTAAACGTGCTAGGAGATCCGCTTTATCCTTGACACTCTGCTGCGGTAAAACATCTAGCCAAGGAATCGCCAAACGCTCTATATAGGTGTTCAGCAACTTAATACGCAAAGCAAAAGTACCCGGTTGTTGTGGTGCTTCGTAGAGTCGATAACGTATTAACTTCCACTCATTCTGGTTTGCTTCTTGCCTACGCACTGCAGCGGAGAGACGCTCAAAACTCTGCCGCCCCATCCACAACTCACCATCCAAAGCGATGTCAGGAAAATCGGCGGTAAACCATGTCGGTGCATGGATAATACGCCCGCTCTTAAAACGTAATGTGACGCCGTCCCAATAGGCTCTTACACCATCCAATTTTTCGCTAACCAAATAGTCGTTGGGATCAAATTTATCCGTATAATTTTGCGCCAAAAGTAAAGGTAAAGAAGTTGCTGCTTGTGAGGTATTTTCTTGACTAACTTGGTGTGCTAAACCTAACGGTGGATTCAGCAAAGGCATGAAAAGAGAGTAGATTCCGGCGCAACGAAAAAATTTATAAGTGCTCGTCAATGAAATCGGCATAATTTATCCATATAAGGTATTCTTGGCGCGACATTGGATACACGTTAGTTCTGTCAGTTGCCCGCATTATGCAGGCCAACATTTGCATCCACAACAAAGCTTGATAGTTAACAAAATAAAGTTATATAATAACACGTCAAATCAAAAAGTAAATTATGAATCAAAACCATCTCACTCTATTAGTGCTCTATTATTCGCGCCACGGCAGCACGCAGAAGATAGCCGAGTTAATTGCCCAAGGAATTGATAGTGTCGCTGGCTGCGAAGCACGTCTTCGTACCGTACCAACGGTGTCACCGAATACTGAAGCAAGCATGGATGCGATTCCAAGCCAAGGCGCGCCTTATGTCGAATTACAAGACCTCAAGGAATGTGCAGGGCTTGCTTTGGGATCACCCACACGTTTTGGCAATATGGCGTCTGCCATGAAATATTTTTGGGACGGCACAGCCGCCGATTGGCTCTCGGGAACATTAAGCGGTAAGCCAGCATGCGTGTTTACCTCCACCGGCAGCCTGCACGGAGGACAAGAATCGACTTTACTGTCGATGATGCTGCCCTTACTGCATCACGGCATGCTACTACTAGGTTTGCCTTACACTCATCCTGAACTTATGTCGACAAAATCCGGAGGAAGCCCTTACGGAGCCACGCACTGGTCTGGTTTGGATGGGAAACTAGCGATGACAGAAGAAACCCGTAATCTCGCCATCGCCTTAGGTCAGCGCTTGGCGCAGACCGCATTAAAATTAAACCATACTAAACTAAGCTAAAGACCAACACCTCATGACATCTAAAAATATTTTTCATCTTTTAGCCAATATCAGCCTAATCACCTTGATCATTCTACTAGTCGCTTGGGAATGGTTTTTAGCGCCCTATAAAGTCGGCGGGTCGCTCTTGGTATTGAAGGTCGTTCCGCTGTTTTTTCCCTTGCGCGGCATACTCAAAGGCGATGTCTATACCATGCAGTGGTCGTCTATGTTCATCTTATTTTATTTCACTGAAGGTGTGGTTAGAGCCACGGGCGACGCCGAATTTTTGTCACGTGTCGTGGCTGCTGTAGAAATTTCGCTGTGCGTGATATTTTTCATGAGCACTGTGCTCTATGTTCGACCCTATAAACAACTCGCCAAAGCTGAAAAAAAAGCGCAGCAAGAAAAAACATCATGAGTACTTTCATGAATGAATTTATCAATGCTTGCCAAACGATAGTCGGTGCTCCCCATGTATTAACCAAAATCGAAGATCAAGCAAGCTATTTACAGGATTGGCGACAACGTGCCGTTGGTAAAGCACTAGCCGTTATACTTCCGGCGAGCACTTCGGAAGTAGCCCAAATCGTCAAACTTTGTGCTCATCATGCAGTGAGTATCGTGCCTCAAGGAGGCAATACCGGACTGGTTTTGGGCAGCATACCCGACACTTCAGGTGATTCTATCGTCTTATCTTTGCGGCGCTTAAACCAGATTCGGCAGATCGATCCAAGCAACAACACGATGACAGTCGATGCAGGTTGTATTTTAGCCCAAGTGCAAAATATGGCTAATCAAGCGGATCGACTCTTCCCCTTATCACTCGCCTCCGAAGGGAGTTGTACGGTAGGCGGAAACCTCGCCAGCAATGCCGGCGGCACAGCCGTACTTAGATACGGCAATATGCGAGAGCTGTGCTTAGGTTTGGAAGTGGTCGATGCCGATGGTGAAATTTGGGATGGCTTGCGCGGTTTAAGAAAGGATAATACTGGCTACCATCTACGTGAACTTTTTATCGGCTCGGAAGGAACGTTGGGCATTATTACTGGCGCCGTCTTAAAATTATTCCCCAAGCCACGCAGTCAAACGTGCTGTTTCGCGGCATTAAGCACAGTAGAAAATGCGATCTCGCTGCTCAACCTACTACAGGCACGCTTTGCTTCACAACTCACGGGCTTTGAATTGATTAATCAATTCAGTTTGGAATTGGTTCATACCCATTTCCCCCAATTCCATCGTGTATTTAGCCAATCGAGTCCCTATTACCTATTGTTGGAAATTTCCAGTCACGATACTGAAGAAACCAGTCGCCAACGAATTGAAGAGGCGATGACACAAGCACTAGAGCAAGCCCTGGTCCTTGATGTAGCAATCGCACAGTCATTGGCACAAGCGCAGCATTTTTGGATCTTGCGTGAATCCATTTCAGAAGCGCAGGCCAAGCAAGGTAAGAATATTAAACACGATATTTCTCTTCCTATCTCTAGCATAGGCAATTTTATTTCTGAGACGGCACTAGCACTTCAAGCGAACTTTATTGGCTCTCAAATCGTCTGCTTTGGGCACTTAGGTGACGGTAATTTACACTACAATATTTCGCCAGCACTCGACCAAGATGTCTTGTTATTTCTGGAAAAACAGGAGGCGATCAATCGTTTAGTACACGACCAAGTTGCACGCTTTAATGGCTCGATCTCCGCAGAACACGGGATTGGCACTCTAAAAAAACATGAACTACCTCGCTATAAGTCAGCACTAGAATTAGCAATGATGCTGAAAATAAAAAAAGCCCTAGACCCACACAATCGCATGAATCCAGGAAAAATTTTTGAGGATTTTTAAATGAAATACGTCTGCCTATTTCTACTGTTTTTTTCGCTGCCAAGCTTTGCCGACACTGAAGTCTACAAATGCACAGACCAAGGCAAACTCATCTATAGCCAAATCCCATGCAAAAATACTGTCTCGTCAGTGATAACAGTAAAGACCACAGCA
>JAIELM010000010.1 GCA_019752975.1 Undibacterium sp.
TTGCCATTGTGGTTTTACCGCTACCGGGCAAGCCACGAATTAACATCACCGCCTGTCTGCGATCCAAAATAGCATCAAATTCTTTTTGATAGATTTCATCGTAATACAGCCGCCCTTGCGCATGCCGCTCGGCATAGCGTTGCAAGTTATACGGCAAGGCTGCGCCAGCTTCGGGGTCTTTGACTGGCCAAAATAAATCCGGCAGCCAATCATCGCCATTTGCACAAAAGGAGGTGGCAATTTTGTCTGAAAATGCATCCGCCACAATGTCGGGGGCGTGCCGTAAGCGGCTATCTAACTCATCTTTAAACCATGTGCCAAGCTTGACCCCGGTGCGCTGCGTGAACTTCTTACATTGTGCTTCCCATGTGGTGTACACCTTACCTTGTGGACAACAGAGCACAAAACGATAGGGTTTGGGTAAGTCTGTTCGGGCTAACCATTCTTTTTCAAATAGGTTCAGCAGGCTTGTAATCTCGCCCTTATTTGGAGCGTGATCCAGATTTTTGCACTGGTAGACCACGGTTTGCCCGTCTTCTTCGGTCAATAAGTCTATGCCATATTGTGACTGCCCAGAAACACCAAAAAAACGCGGAAAGCTATTTTTCTCTTTGCGCAGCAGCTCAAAACACAGGCGTTCAAAGCCCGGGCCTTTGAGGGAGTGATAGGGCAAATCCAGCGTAGTGGCTTCGTATGCACTGTGCTGCGAAAATGGGTCGCGGCAGTGCTTGGCATCTACACCAGAAAGTTCTTGCAACGGTGGGCGTTGCGCAAAAGGGTGGCTCATAGTTTGGGGCGGAAACATGATAGTAATTTTTAATCATACACAACTTGCAAAGCAATCGCTACCTATCGGCAGTTACGCGCTGTTAGCATGGCAGTTAAGCAATGGTGAAACGCAAGACACCTAGTGCTGAAACGCAAGAGAAACGCAAAAGAAACGCAAGAAGAAACGCAAGAAGAAACGCAAGAAGAAGAAACGCAACAACGGAAACGCAAGACACCCAGTTCAGTTAAGCCAACGAAACACAACAGAAACACAACAGTAAAAATGGGTAAAAATGGGTGTCTTGCGTGCTGCTGTGAGTAAAAATGGGTGTCTTGTGTGCTTCTTGTGTGCTTGCTATGCCAAAATCGCTCCACCATCCGCAAGCAGTGCATAGAAACGCTCTCTACCATCATCTTCCAGAAAAATGCTCTGCCCTGCATTTCCCCTTAGCATTACATGATAAACCGCACCTGAAAAATGTAACCGTGGTTTGCGTGCCATAGTCTCATCCATGAAATTCAATTTCGACGGTTCTTTTTTAACCTAATTCGTAAATGTGCAAAGATGCAAGCCTGCCCCTGTTTCTGAAGATGCAAGCCTGACCAGGTTTCTGAGCCGGTTTCGAATGTGAGAGTATTTTTAATTGCGTATTATCGACACGCTTATTTTTAAATTGCACACGTATTCACGCGTGCGATGCCATCATTTCTTTCTGGAGGGACTACTCTAAATTGCGTCACAGTTGAGTCATAAAGCGTGCTTACTATCAAGGCCTTTCTTACTAAAAGCTTGCTATGAAACCTTCCGATTCTCGTCGTCAATTCATTCGTCATTTTGCTGCATCCACCGCGGCTGTTTCTAGTGCCGTGGCATTAAGTGCTTGCGGTGGTAATAGTGTTGATCCGATTTACGCCAGCTTTGAACATGGCGTTGCCAGTGGCGATCCATTAGGTGATAGAGTCATTATTTGGACTCGTGTCACACCGTCTTCAAATACCGATGGTCGTGATTTTGATGTGACTTGGCAAGTCGCTAGTGATGAGCAATTTTCAAAAATTATTAAATCCGGAAATCTGGCAGCCAGCGCAAATCGTGATTACACCGTCAAAGTCGATGTCACCGGTTTGAGTCCGAATTCCGTGTATTTTTATCGTTTTAATTTTGGTGGACGTATCTCACCTGTTGGCCGGACTAAGACATTGCCTGTTGGGAAAGTTGATCAAGTTAAATTAGCGGTGATGACTTGCTCAAACTATCCAGCAGGGTATTTCAATGTCTATGCCGAGATTGCCAAACTCACCGATATCGACGCAGCTGTGCATTTAGGGGATTATATTTACGAATATCCATTTGACGGCTACGCTTCTGAAAATGCGGCCAGCATGAACCGTTTGGTTGAGCCTAAGACTGAAATTATTACGCTGACAGATTACCGCAGCCGTTATGCGATTTACCGTAAAGACCTCGACCTACAAGCTTTGCACGCGAAAATTCCACTCATCGCAGTGTGGGATGATCATGAATTTGCGAATGACACATGGATAGACGGCGCTGAAAATCATGATCCTGCTACAGAAGGACCGTTTAGTGCGCGTCGCACAGCGGCTTTGCAAGCGTATAACGAATGGATGCCTATTCGTTTGCCTGATCCAAGTAAAAATAATCGCATTTATCGCTCTTTTGATTTCGGTGATTTAGTCTCTTTGCATATGCTCGATACGCGTTTAATCGGCCGTGAAAAACAACTTTCCTATGCCAATTATATGAGCAGCACAGGCGCGTTCGATGCCGCGAAATTTACGCTCGATATGAGTAATCCAACACGCCAATTGATGGGCGTAGAGCAAACCACATGGCTACAAGCTCAGCTGACAAAATCCAGCGCAACGTGGCAAATTCTGGGACAGCAAGTACTGATGGCGCGTATGAATATTCCTGCACCTTTGGTCTTGGGGCAAATCTCGTTTGGTGATTATACGAATTTGTTAGGCAAAGCTCAAATAGCGCCTGCCACGTTAACTGACAAGGAAAAACTGATTTTGGCTCAACCTGCCATTCCTTATAATTTAGATGCATGGGATGGCTACGTCGCTGCGCGCGAAACGGTATTTGGCACGGCAAAAGCCTTGAATAAAAATTTAATTGCCTTGGCTGGAGATACTCATAACACGTGGGCGAGCGATTTGACGGACATGAATGGCAATGCCATTGGTGTTGAGTTTGGCGTGACATCGGTGACTTCGCCCGGATTTGAAGAAATTTTCCCGAAAGAAGATCCAGCTAAAGTCGCAGGAGGATTAGAACAAATTATTGGGCCTTTGGTCTACGCAGAAACCAAAAATCGTGGTTTTATGATCGTCACTGCGACACCGACAGAAACGCGTTCTGAATGGCGTTATGTCAGTACCGTTAAATCCAAAACCTACACCATGGTTGCGGGTAAAACATTGAGGGTGTTGCCGGGAGCTAGTAACCGTAAATTACTGCCCGTCTAATCTACTAATTCTTTTTTAAAAAAACCACATCAGGCATGAACCAATGTGGTTTTTTTATTTTGCCTTTTTTTCTTGAGGACAAATTGCGTTCTTAGTTTTAGCAAAGAAACACAAGAACAAGCACAAGAACCCATTTCAATCAACCCAAAATTTCCAAAGCCCAAATCAACTACACCATTTGCATAAGCTGACAAATTCGAGAAAAAACTAAAAGTAAGTCCAGCACCTCAAAACAATGCACGAAATTGCAAATAATTGACATGCGGATTCACGGCGATAGCGGGTCGCTAGTCACAGTAGAGAAGTGAAGCTTTTTAAAAGAAAATTACTAGAAGAAATCAGATACTTAACGCCATTGCCGGCATACGCACACCCACTACACAGCGTTTTTTTAAGCTGACAGCATAGGCCTTGAGTCGTTCGACTTGACCAATCACCGTACCACGCGTCATTGCTTGTGTTTGCATGAAAGCGGTAAACGTATCGGACGTAAAGCCACAACGTGCCAAGATCGGTGGTGTCTGCCCTGACATCGCTAATTTGTGATCCGTGCGCACGATACGCGCAGTCCAATCGACCAACTCAACATAGTCCAACAAACGAAACGGCAAACCTTGTGCTGGGTCGGCATTGAGATGATTCGCAAAGGGATGTAGTGGCACCACCGGTGCGGAATCAGACGGGGTAAGTTGATGTTGGTCAGCCGC
>JAIELM010000418.1 GCA_019752975.1 Undibacterium sp.
AAAGGCACTTAAGTCATCGCAATTGTTGAGCTTAAGTCTAGCGTCAATCTTCTCAACCTGTATGTTCACCTCTCCCACTAAGTCTTTGCTTTGTAAGCGTAAAAAATCCTCAGCTGTTTTATTTACCAAGGCTAAGTCCATGCTTTGCGCCTGCGCATTGGTATGACAGAGCAGGGAAATGCAAAAACATAAATTTAGGAGAGTGCTTTTCACATTGATTTCCGTCAAACGATTGAGAATACAAGTGAAATTTTAGGCGCATTTCTGACTTTCTAATTCTTGAATAGATAGGTCTTAGGTGCTTTTATTGCGGCATTGGAGTACGTCGCTGGGGACTATTATGTAAGCATTGTTAGTGCTACCAATGAAGGCGAGGATACTGTGAGTGATTTGCTGAATAGATTACCCGCTGCGGGCGGCAATAAGCTAGATGATTTTATGCGTTTTCATGAAACCGCCTTGTCGATTCGTGGACAACGTCAGCAGCTACTCGCTTCCAATATCGCTAACGCGGATACCCCTAATTATAAAGCGAGGGACATTGATTTTGGTGCTGCTATGCAATTGGCGCTCAATAAGAGTATCGGTGCTAGGGATATGAATAGAACCGACGTCGCCCATATCAAACCAACGGAGAGTGTCGCTGGTCTTACTCCTGGCTATCGTAAAGAGGTGCAAGGCAGTGTGGATGGGAATACCGTGGACATGGATGTGGAACGTAATGCATTTACTGAAAATGCGCTGCGTTATGAAGCGAGTTTGACCATGATCAATATGCAGATTAAAGGGCTGTTATCAGCGATTCAGGGATAGTACTTATGCGCCATCTCACCAGCCTTGTTATGCCTCTTTGTCGTACTAATGTACTGCCTGCGGCGATCTGTTTAGCAGGAACAATTTTGCACAAGTCTGATGAAAATGAGGGAATGCACCATGTCAATTTTTAAAATATTCGATGTCTCTGGCTCCGCCATGAGTGCGCAAGCGCAACGCCTCAATGTGGTCGCTAGCAACCTCGCTAATGCCGACAGTGTAACAAGCTCGAACGGCCAAGCGTACAAGGCCAAGCAAGTGATTTTTAGTGCCATGCAAACGGCTAGCGCAGCATCAACGGGTGTGAAGGTGACGCAGGTGGTGGAAGATAATAGTCCTCCAAAATTGATGTATGACCCCAAGCACCCACTGGCCGATGAAAAAGGTTATGTCGCTATGCCTAACGTCAATGTGGTGGAAGAAATGGTGAATATGATTTCGGCTTCACGTTCCTATCAAACCAACGTGGAAACCATGAATGCTGCGAAGGCTATGCTGTTAAAAACTTTAAGCCTTGGTCAGTGATCGCTAAACAATGAAGGAGTCCGTGATGAGTATCGGTAATGTACAAAGTGAGCAAACTGTTGATCCAGCGCTGCTTGCCTCTATGAATAAAAGTAAGACTGGAAAAACCAGTACCGAGGAAGCACAGGATCGCTTCATGACTTTGCTAGTGACGCAAATGAAAAATCAAGATCCGCTCAATCCTATGGATAACGCCCAAGTGACCAGTCAAATGGCGCAACTCTCCACCGTGACTGGCATCGACAAGTTGAATAACACGATGGCGACAATGATCAAAAATTTCGATGCTAATTTTCAAGGGTCGCAAAGCCTACAGGCGGCTAACATGATAGGGCATGGTGTCATTGTTCCCGGTCAAATGTTAGAGCTAAAAGATGGTAAGTCGGTGTTGGGATTTGAGTTGCCACAGGCGGCCGATAAAGTGCAGATTGTGATCAAAGATGGTGTCGGTCAAGTGGTGAAGACCATTAATTCTAGCTCAGGTGATTTAGGCTTTAATACGGTTAGCTGGGACGGTAAAACGGATAGTGGCACAAGCGCAGCGAACGGGAAATATACCTTTGAAATTCAAGCCAATGCGGCGGATAAGAAATTAGAAGTGAATAGTTTGAGTTTCGGGTTGGTTTCTAGCGTCTCTTTTGGTGCGCAGGGTGTCAAGCTGAGTATCCTCAATATGGGTGAAGCAGCGATGTCAGATGTGCGGCAAGTTTTTTAAGATTTTTCGGAAGTGGTGCTCGGTTAGAGTCAATTTTTTAGGAGAAATATCATGGGTTTTCAACAGGGACTAAGTGGCTTAAGCGCGGCTTCCAAAACACTCGATGTGATAGGAAATAACGTATCCAACGCCAGTACAGTAGGTTTTAAAATGGCGCAAGCACAGTTTGCCGATGTGTACGCCAACTCCCTCAGTGGCGCTGGTGGAGCGAATGGTGTCGGGATCGGCGTTAAAGTTTCACAGATCTCGCAGTTGTTCACACAGGGGAATATTACTTCCACCAATAACCCCTTGGATGTAGCGATTAACGGTGGTGGGTTTTTCCGTATGTCGTCTAATGGTGCGATTACCTATAGTCGCAATGGGCAGTTTAATTTGGATAAGAACGGCTACGTAGTGAACGCTCAGGGCTCACAGTTGACCGGTTATGTGGCGGATTCAAATGGCGTGTTGGCGACTGGAGCGGCGATTCCGATCAACATTAATACTAGCGATATCTCTCCTAAGCAAACTGCGGTGGTTAATGCAGTTTTGAATTTGGATTCGCGCTCTTTGGTGCCAGGTACCGTCACTCCGGTCGCAGTTACGCCGGTTATTGCGGCGACGGCGTTTAATATTACTGATCCAACCACGTACAATAACGCGACTTCAATTACAGTATTTGATAGCTTGGGAAATTCGCATAGTCTGCAAACCTTTTATGTTCGCGTCAATCTCGGGCCTTCAGTGCCTGCGGCGACCCGTACCGCTACCGTGACTGCACCAGTATCGACCTCGGAATGGGATGTATTTGCTGCGGTTGATGGCGTGCTGATTGTGGGGCCGGGTACGGGTACGGGCGGCGTGAATTCTGCGTTGGGAGCGATTGGTAAGATTGGTCTTGATAATACCGGCAAGGTCACCGTGGCGACACCGGCATTTGGTGTTTCTGATCCTCGCGCTTTTTCAATTTCCATTCCAGTTCCGCCGATTGCGGTGACTCCAATTTCCACTCCTACTTTAGTGAAGTTTGATCTGACAGGATCGACTCAATATGGTTCGGCTTTTAGCGTCAATACCCTAAAGCAAGATGGTTACACCGCAGGTAAATTATCTAAATTTAATACCTCAAAAGACGGCACCATTGTTGGAAGTTATACCAATGGAAAAACCTCGATTTTAGGCCAAGTCGTCTTGGCAAATTTCACTAATCCGAATGGTCTTCAATCCCTAGGTGATAACCAGTGGATAGAAACCGCTACTTCTGGTGTTGCTTTGGTAGGTCCTCCAAGTACAGGCAGCTTGGGCGTGTTGACTTCGAATGCGGTTGAAGATTCCAACACGGATTTAACGGGTGAATTGGTCAATATGATTACCGCGCAAAGGGTGTATCAGGCCAATGCGCAAACGATTAAGACCCAAGATCAGGTTTTACAGACTTTGGTGAATTTGCGGTAATTGAGGTGACGTAGGGCGGGTGTCGTTGGTGTGAGTGCTATCTGCTCTCCTTACTTTCACACTATCTTTCACCCTGTTTTTCACCCTACTTTTTACCCTATTTTTATCTTGAAGTATAAAGAGACGAACCGAGCAAACGAGAAGGCCAGCAATGGACAGACTAATTTACACAGCGATGACGGGCGCCAAGCATATTTTGGAGCAGCAAAGTACCACCTCGCATAATCTCGCCAATGCCGCCACCTCGGGTTTTCGGGCGCAGCTGGACTCGTTTCGTGCGGTTCCGGTTGTCAGCGAAGGCTTGCCCACCCGTGCATTTGTGGTGGATGCGACCGTGGGTACGGATTTTTCAATTGGGCCTTTGCAAAGCACTGCACGTGATTTAGATGTGGCCCTACAAGGAAAAGGGTGGTTGGTCGTGCAAGCTGAAGACGGTACCGAAAAAATGACCCGCCACGGTAGTTTAAAGGTCAATGAAAAT
>JAIELM010000455.1 GCA_019752975.1 Undibacterium sp.
GCCATTTTCTCCAGTTTGCGTGTCTAGCATAAACTGCGCTAACGCGCGGTGTAAACGCGCCATTCCGCCTTTCAATACCGCAAAGCGAGAACCGGTTAATTTCACTGCCACATCAAACTCTAAACCCAAAGCCGCACCGATATCTACATGATCTTTTACCGCAAAATCGAAAGAAGGAACATTGCCAAAACTACGTACCATCACGTTAGCAGTTTCATCTAACCCGACCGGCACAGACTCATCCGGCAAATTAGGAATCGTTAGCATGAAATTGCTTAATGCATTTTGCACTTCCGCCAAACGCACTTCTGATGCTTTGAGCTCATCCGCGATGGCTGCTACTTGCCCCATCACAGCGCTTGCATCCTCGCCCTTCCCTTTCAGCATGCCGACTTGTTTAGATAGGGAATTGCGTTGTCCTTGTAATTCTTCAGTACGCGTTTGAATTTGTTTGCGTTCATTTTCCAGCAAACTAAAGGTCGCCGTATCTAATTGAAATTTGCGCATAGCAAGTCGTTCAGCGACTGCAGAAAGGTCTTTGCGAAGAAGTTGAATATCGATCATGATTTAAAGTAAAAAATAGATTGGAGAATACGCCATTGTAATGTGACTTACGCCTTAGAATGTAAAAACCTGTAAATGATTTCGCTTTCTGCTTGTCAAGAACAAGTAAGCCGTGGATAATCCCGACCTCGCGTAAAAATTAGTCAGAAATCGAGGTAATGATTGATCGTCGATTTCTTACTAGACCAACAGTAAGCTAAAACCACTCGCAATAAGTTCAAACCAAGTTCAAACTAAACTCACGCTCAGCGTACTTTTAGTGTTTGTTGTTGCCGTCCAAAATGATTGGCTCTTGTAGTCGCACTTTATTTGTTACATGAAAAACAGTTCATTACCATTATTACCTCCCGCAAACGCTTCGATCACGACGCTCAAATTAGGAAAACCACTCTTGACCAATAAAGTCAAACCAGCCTTAAGCCAAGTGGAGAAAAGAACTTTTGAACTACCTGTGTTACAGCACTCTCTAGAAAACGACTTCGACACCCAAGTAAAGACGCAAGTCCAGTCAGTGACCGTGGTGACCAAGCGCCGCTCCCGTTTGTCCGCAGTGGGTATTGAAAACACACTTGAAAATGCAGTTGAAAACACCATTAAAGCCACGGTCGAACCCCTAACGCCTATTCATGCTACGATCACCATCCCCACAGTGTCAACTGCCGAGGAAATCACAAGCAAGAGTGTTGAGGTCGGGCCCGTAACGACAGTACCAAACAACGACACCATCGACACTGAAATAAAGCCATTCACGGCAGACATGACAGAAGTGAGCACCCCTATGGAAAATGCATCTCCAACGACCGTCATTGCAGACGAATCTGCAATCGAATCTGCAAAACCGGAGGGCAATGTTTCGGTGCCAGCTCCCATCATTAAAGTTAAGAAGCGCAAAATTAGCGCTGCGCCATTAGCTGAAGTACTACAAGCTAATGTGCCAAACGCCAAGGCACATGCAGAAACTGCATTGACGACAACGCAAACCTCGCAAACTACAATACGAGAAGATAAGCCAAGCTTACCGACCGTAAAAGCGCGTGTTGCAAAAACCAGCATCAGTGAAATTAGCAATAGCAAAGTCGCAGTCAGTGCGGCAAGCAAAGCCGAAGTGGATACCTCTGCTTACACTTTCCCGACGGTGAGAGAAGCAGCACGCCGTGGTCGCAAACCATCATCGCCGCAAATTTACAATGAAGAAATTCACGCTTTTAATGCAGTGGAATCTTCGGAATTAAAACGTGCGGCAAGAGCCAAGTCCGGCAAAGCTACGGTGCCTGCAGCGACCAAAGAGCAATTAGAAGAATACCGCCAACGCCTAACCAAGTTAATCCAACTAGGTAAGGATCGTAGCTACCTAACGCACGCAGAAATCAACGATCATCTACCAGAAAACGTCGATGATCCAGAAATGATACAAAGTATCATCAGCACCTTGAACGACGTCGGTATCGCTGTCTATGAGCAGGCGCCTGATGCCACCATGTTGCTACTGTCCGACAATGTCGCCACCACAGTTAGTGATGATGATGCCGAAGCCACTGCAGCAGTTGCCTTGTCTACGGTAGACTCTGATTTTGGACGCACCACAGATCCCGTACGCATGTATATGCGTGAAATGGGTAGTGCAGAATTATTGACCCGCAGCGGCGAAATCGACATCGCTAAACGCATAGAGAACGGCTTGAAAGATATGCTACAAGCCATTTCCGCCTGCCCTTCCGTGATCAAAGAAGTCTTACAAACCGCAGAAAAAATTCGTAACGACGAACTCATCATTGATGACATCATCGACGGCTTTCATATTCCGGACGCGCTAGACATCGCGCCTGTCATCGTCGCCAGCGCCGATGAAGATGAAGAAGAGGAAGAGGAAGAAGAAGGCGGCAGCGCAGAAACCAGCACCAGTTTGAGCGCCGAGCAATTAGCGCAAATGAAGCAAACAGCCTTAGAAAAATTTGCCATCGTCAAAACCAGTTTTGACGATATGTTTGCGCAAATCGACAAAAATGCCTACCAATCTCCGACCTATCAAACCGCACAAGCGAGCGTCACAAAGGAGATGGAAAGCATACGTTTTAGCGTCAAGACCACGGAAAAATGGTGCGATATTTTACGCAAGCAAATGAGCGAATTGCGTCAAACTGAAAAGCGTATGCTGGACTTATTAGTTGATCGCTGTGGTATGCCACGCAGCTATTTCATCGCCAACTTCATGACTAACGCTACAAATCGTGCTTGGTTAGATGCAGAGATGGAAGTGCCTGCGGCCTACGGCGCAACACTCAAACGTCACATTCACGCAGCCCGCGAATTGCAGGGACGACTCATCGTTCTAGAACAAGAGACTAAGTTACCGCTACCTGATTTGCGAGCGATACACAAGAAAATGATCTCGGCTGAAAAGCGGACTCGTGACGCTAAAGCAGCAATGACCGAAGCCAACTTGCGTCTAGTGATTTCTATCGCCAAGAAATACATCAATCGCGGCATGCAATTCTTGGACTTAATTCAAGAGGGAAATATCGGCCTCTTAAAAGCGGTCGACAAATTTGAATACCGTCGCGGCTACAAGTTCTCGACCTACGCAACTTGGTGGATACGTCAAGCGATCTCACGCGCCATTGCAGATCAGGCGCGCACGATACGCGTGCCGGTCCACATGATAGAGACCATCAATAAACTCAATCGCATCAAGCGCCAATGCCTACAACAAAATGGCACAGAAGCTGATCCCGCCTTGATCGCCGAGAAGATGGAACTACCTGAAATCAAAGTTAGAGAAATTCTCAAGATCGCCAAAGAACCAGTTTCACTCGACGTCCCCATCGGTGATGATGGCGATTCACAACTAGGCGATTTCATCGAAGACGGCCACACCTTATCGCCCATGGCCGCCGCCATGCAAGCATCGGTACAAGGCAAACTGAAAGAAATTTTAGATGCCTTAAGCCCGCGTGAAGCCAAAGTCTTGCGTATGCGCTTTGGCCTAGAAATGGCCAGCGACCATACACTAGAAGAGGTCGGCAATCAATTTGATGTCACGCGTGAGCGCATCCGTCAAATCGAAGCCAAAGCAATGAAAAAATTGCGCCATCCTTCACGTCTAGAACAGCTTAAGAGCTTACTAGAAAACAGCTAGCTAAGTCCAGCGGTGCGCCATGCGCACCGCTGCAATGCACTCGCGGCTAGCGCATTGCCATTACCACTAAAACACCCGCAGCCTACTTGCATTTTCCTGTGATCGCGGCATGTACAGCATGCGGGATTGCCAGCAAGCCCCCCAAGCCCACACCAACTCCGGCCACCTCTAGTTTGTCATGCTTTAAGGCCTCTTTCGACATACAACTCGGTATCGCCGCATCGCTCGCAGCGACTTGAAATTTTTCATATTTCGTTACCC
>JAIELM010000410.1 GCA_019752975.1 Undibacterium sp.
TAGCGACTTGAGTTCGCAACTGAGCGCACTGCTACGCCAAACCCTACCGGACTACATGATCCCAGCGGCCTTCATGGTACTGGATCATCTACCGCTGAACGCCAATGGCAAGCTGGATCGCAAAGCGCTGCCGGAACCGGATCAAGCGCAGCAACAAGACGACTACCTCGCCCCACGTACGGCGACAGAAACACTCCTGTGTCAGTTATGGCAAGAGACATTGGGCTTGGAACGTGTGGGCGTCAACGATAACTTCTTTAGACTAGGCGGACATTCTTTGTTAGCCGTTAAATTGGTCACTGTGATTGGAAGACAATTTGGCGTGCATTTGCCAATGGCGCAACTATTCACTACTCCTAGTATTGCTGAGATTGCGGTGGCGATGAATGAAAATGCTGCGACCAAACGCTTAGCTATCATCATGCAAAGGCGAGGAACATTGCCGCCTTTATTCCTAATCCATCCTGGAGGAGGGGGTATTTTTTGTTATTCTGCTTTGGTTGCAGCCTTGGGTGTGACTCGTCCTATCTATGGCATACAAGACGCACATGAAGCAGGAATAGAAATCACACCTTATGAGATGGATACGATTGCTGAAAGATATGTTGAGGAAATTTTAGCTATTCAAGCGCACGGACCATATGTGCTTGCAGGTTGGTCCTTGGGTGGATTGCTGGCATTTAAGATGACACATATTTTAGAGCAGTTAGGACATCAGGTACAGGCGGTTTTCTTGCTTGATAGTAGTGTTCCACAAAAAACCGCACGTGAGCCGCAATCTTTAGAGGAGTTTATTGAAGATTTGTTGAGTCATGGGGCCGAAGGCGATGCTATCCATTATGAGACCAAGGAGTTGGAACTGTTAGAGCGCATTCGAACTTTGCTTGAGCAAATAGGAATTGCACAATTGAGCGATTTGCTGCGAGCGGAACCAGAATATCTTGAAACAGAATTTGGTTTTGATCAAGCATTGCAAGTGTTTTTAATGCAAAAACACCATGCGCTAAATAGGAATAGTCAATTGCTTTTGAATTACTCCGCAAAGAAGGTTGCGGCTCCAGTACATCTATTTTGGGCTGAAGATACTGTGCAAAGTGGGGCGGATGTTGACGCCTGGAATAACTATATTGACGACAAGGATGGCAGTAGCCAACATTTTTTACCGGGCAAGCATGTTAGTTTCGTTATGGGTGAGAGTTTGCAGATCATTGCGAAGGCAATGCGACATTATTTAGAACAAACAAGAGCGATAAAGAAAAAACATTTGGAGAATGAGGTGTGAATATGGGTGTAAATAGAGGTATGAATATGAATGCAAAAACAGGTGCAAGTATCAACAGAAAAACGCAGGCAAGTCCTTGGCTAGTGAATCATTCTAAAGCTAGCGCGCGTATGCGTTTATATTGTTTTTCTTATGCTGGTGGCAGTGCTTCGAATTATGCGAGTTGGCATGCAGATTTGGACCCTGCTATCGAAATTTGCGCAATTGAATTACCTGGCCGTGGTAGCCGCTTTGGTGAGATGCCGCAAAGCTCTTTGACTATTTTAACTGCGACGCTTGCGAAAGTCATTGCGGCGCATGTGAATCTACCATTTGCTTTTTTTGGGCATAGCTTAGGTGGTCTGCTCTCGTTTGAAGTAGCGCGATATTTGCAGCAACATTACGCGATCTCGCCCCTACATTTATTTGTCTCTGGCGCCAGTGCTCCGCAACATCGTGACACGTCGAAGAAATTACATTTACTCGAAGACGCCTCCTTGATTGAGGAATTGAAAGATTATAACGGTACGCCGCCGGAAGTCCTCGCACATCGAGAATTGATGGAACTACTACTTCCTATGATACGGGCGGATTTTGCTTTAGTGGGGGATTACGAATATCGCGTCATGCCCTTGCTCGAGATTCCCATAACCGTGTTGATGGGAACTGAGGAAGCCAAAGTTGAGGATGATAAGGTGAATGGCTGGTCCAAAGAGACTAGTGCAGAATGCACGATCGCTTGGTTTGAGGGAGATCATTTTTTCATCCATCCGCAGAGGAAAGCGGTGCTTGATTGCATCAGAAAAGAACTAAGTCCAGCGGTAACCGCAGTGGTAACTGCGGAGTGATTTTTAAGATTTTAGTTCGTTATCTCGTTAGAGGGTTAATCGGTTTATGAGTAAGTTTCTTGAGTTTTTGAAATTTTGTGGTGAGCAGTCGATTCATTTTTCCTTGGTCGAAGAGCAGGTCAAAGTACATGCGCCTAAGGGACGATTGTCGCCGGATATGGTAGTGCAATTACGTCAGTATAAAACGGAATTGTTGGAATGGTTGCGAGTGAATCGTGATGAAGTAGTGAGGGCAAGTGTAGAAACTATTTCGATTTGTGATCGAGATCAGCCCTTACTGCTATCACATGGACAGGAAGGGCTTTGGCTAAGTTCTGCCATGCAAAGTACTGGTGATGCCTATCACTTTGTGCGTGTTTTGGAGCTCAATGGTGAGCTTGATGTAGTAGCACTCCAGTCGAGTTTTTCACTCATCGTGGAGAGACACGAAGCGCTTCGTACGGTCTTTTATCAAGAGCAAGGCCATTTGTTTCAAAGGATACTTCCAGCGGAGCAGATTGAGCTAGAGATGAAAGATGGACTTGAAGCTGAGCAAGTGGAAATCGCTCAACAGGCTTTTGCCGCTGCAGGTTTCGATTTGTCCAAAGATGTCATGCTTAGGCTACAGCTGATCCGCTTAAGTGAGCGACAGCATCAACTCACGATAGTGTTGCATCATATCGCTTCGGATGGTTGGTCACTCGGTATCTTAGTCAGCGAATTTCAGGAACTGTATCGTAGCATAGTAGAGAATCGAGAATCGCATCTCGCACCGCTAGCGATTCAATATGCGGATTACGCGCAATGGACGCGCTCGCCTGCACATGAGACGCAATTGCTCAAGTCCAGTGCCTATTGGCAAGCGGAACTCGTTGGTGTGCCGGAGTTGCACGATATCCATACCGACCACCCTAGGTCTCAGCAACAAAGTTTTCAGCGATGCAGTTTTCAAACCAAGCTAGATGCACAGACTTTAGCCGGGCTTACGCAGCTTACGCAGGCTAGCGGTGCAACCATGTTCATGGCATTAGAGACGTTGTTTGCGACCTTGGTTTTGCGTTATAGCCAAACTAGTGACATTGTGATTGGCACACCTGTGGCAGGTAGACAGGACGAAGACATCGGTGGCTTGATCGGCTATTTTGTTAACATGCTTCCGTTACGCCATCGGCAGGATCAGAATCTCCCATTCACTGCTTTGTTACTCTCTGCAAAGCAGGAAATATTGGCAGCCTTTGAGCACCAAGTTTTTCCTTTCGATAGACTAGTACGTGAACAGGTCAAAACGCGCAGCAGCAGTTACAGCCCTCTCGTTCAAATTTCTTTCAGTTTGCAAAATAATGCCATTGCAGAGCTGAGTTTGCCGGGAATACAATGTCGTCTATTGCAAATTCAAAAATCACACACGCAATTCGATATCGAACTTAGCGTCACCGAGACGGAGCTTGGCCTAGATTTGGAGTGGGCCTATGCCAGTGATTTGTTCGAGCAATCGACGATGATGCGTATGGCAAACCACTTTGAACAATTGCTGCAAGCAGTCATTAGACAGCCAGAGTGGGCGATGCATAAGCATGATATTCTTAGCACGCAAGAGCGGAATCAGCTCTTAACAACATGGAACAATACCGCCACAAGCTATCCGCAAGAAAAATGCGTACACCAACTGTTTGAACAACAGGTTGATCTCAACCCGGATGGCCTAGCATTGATTTTTGAAGATCAGCAAATAAGCTACCAGGAACTCAATCAAAAAGCCAATCAACTGGCGCATTATTTACGCCAAGAGAAAACCATCTCGCCCGATACTCTAGTCGGTATTTGCCTAGAACGATCTATAGACATGGTGGTGTCTATGTTGGCCGTCCTC
>JAIELM010000490.1 GCA_019752975.1 Undibacterium sp.
GATCCGCTGTGTCCGACCAAACCGATCATTTCACCCGGCTGTATGGAGAGATTAATTCCACGATTCACGGCACGATTGCCATATCTAAAACCAACTTCACGCAATTCGATTTGCCCTTTGACTTCTTTAATGGCGACAGGGTTTTGCGGTTCCGGCACACTAGAGACGTGATCTAAAATATCAAAAATACGCTTAGCTGCGGACGCCGATTTTTGTGTCACTGAAACGATACGGCTCATCGAATCGATGCGCCCATAAAAATTACTAATGAAAGCCACCGTGGATACCAACGCACCAACGGTAATTTCATTATGCGCCACTTGCCAAATCCCAAAACCCCACACCACCAAGATTCCCAAATCAGTCAAAAACGACACGATCGGCGAGAACAAAGACCAGGCTTTATTCAACTTATCATTCACTGCAAGATTATGCTTATTCGCATCATGAAAACGCCTAGCTTCGCGTTGTTCTTGGGCAAAGGCTTTGACCACGCGAATACCTGGTATCGTATCGGATAATACGTTCGTCACTTCGCCCCAAACTCGATCAATTTTCTCAAAACCAGTGCGTAATTTATCTCTTACCAGATGGATCGCCCAAGCGATAAATGGTAGCGGTAATAAGGTCACCAACGCCAGTTTGACGTTGATCTGTAAAAGAAACCCGGCCGTCATAATAAACATCAAAACGTCAGTAGCAAAATCCAGTAAATGCAGCGACAGATACACGCTAATTCTATCGCTACCGCTGCCTATTCTAGACATCAAATCACCAGTACGCTTACTACCAAAATATTCCAAGGAGAGCTTCAATAAATGCTCGTAAGTGGCAGTACGTAAATCAGCAGCGATACGCTCAGACACCAACGCCAAAATATAGGTTTTACCCCAACTGAGTAGCCACGCCAAGATTGCCGCACCTAAAAGTCCACCTATGTATAAAGCAACCAAATGTGGATCCACCGCCACCCCATTTTGATAGGGAATGAGAACCTCGTCGGTCAGCGGTTTAGTTAAATAACGCGGGATCATATGCGCGGCCGTACCAAATAGCATCAGCGCAAAGCCGACAAATAATTGCATACGATAAGGATGGGCGAAGCGCCATAGGCGAAACAAAGTCCATGTCGAAGGCGGCGTGTGCAAAACCTTGGTGCAAACCGGGCATTCGTCTTGATCAGGTTCTAAAATTGCCTTACAACTAGGGCACACATTTTGCTCTTCGTGTTCTGCTGCTTTACCGGTCAAATGTTGATTCAACTGTTCACGAAAGCTGTCCATCAAACGGATGATTAAAAGATTTTGCCCAAGTGTAAACCGCCAATGGGCCAAACTGCCTTGCGTATCAAATAGTTCCAAATGACCGACCCCACCGTGGTCGTGATGGCGCATCTGCAAACCCTCGGTGTAGCGCCAAGTTTGCCATTCATCTTCTGCCGCCGCTTTGCTTATTAGCCGTCGATTGGTGACGGCAATTAAACCATGCTCAAAATTCAGGCGTGCATCGAGGTCGATCTCTACCGCATTTAATATAATTTCGTCTTGCTCCAATTGCACAGTCAAATCTGCACTCCACGTGGGCGGCAAAACTAAGGCGATTGAACTAGGACTTAAACTTGAGATAGTCATTGAAAATGCAAGCTCCAAATTAATCAAAAACACAGCAAAAAATACAGCAAAAAACACAGTAAAATAAACGCAAAGCAATCCAGCACTATGCCTAACAGTACAAATTACGGTATTCTGTCGAAAGGAAAAATCAGATCATTAGGACTTACACAAATTTGTGCTGTCTAGAGCCTGCCATCGAATGCTTGAGTCGGGGGCGCGAAGACTAAGGCAGTACTTTAGTACGACGAAGCGAATGCAACAACGGCAGCGTCTGTTTTATGTAAGTCCTAATCATCACAAATCTTGTCTACGTGAAGTATACCAGTTAGTCGACCAAGCCATGCTAAGACCTGCCGTGTTGGTGGGCGACCTATTGATCACATATTTAATTTCATGACTACAAAAACCAAAACCATCACTCCACTACGCACTACCTACTTACGCGGCCCGAATATTTGGACTTACAGACCTGTGATAGAAGTATGGCTAGACATAGGCTTACTTGAGGAACTTCCTTCAAATAAGATTCCCGGATTCTATCAACGTCTCACGGAAAAGCTACCCGGCTTAGCCCAACATCGCTGTGGAGTCGGTGAAGTCGGCGGCTTTTTGGAACGCCTGCAAGAAGGCACTTGGGCTGGACATATTCTCGAACACGTAGTACTAGAGTTACAGAACATGGCCGGCATGCGCACCGGTTTTGGTCAAACTCGCTCCACTCATGTCATCGGCGTCTACAAGATGGCGTTTCGCACCCGTCAAGAACAAGTCGGTCGTGCGACCTTAGAAGTAGCTCGTCACTTGCTGATGGCGTTAATTGAAGGGCAGGATTTTGACCTCGACAGTGAATTAGAAAACCTACGCGAACTGGTCGATGACTTCTGCCTTGGCCCTTCCACTGCTCACATTGTTGAAGCCGCCACCGACCGAAAAATTCCTCACATCCGTCTCACTGAAGGCAATCTAGTACAACTCGGTCACGGCGCCGCACAAAGACGCATTTGGACCGCAGAAACCGACAGAACCAGCGCCATCGCAGAGAGTATCGCCAGCGACAAAGACATGACCAAATCGCTATTGCAAGCCTGTGGTGTTCCAGTGCCTGAGGGCAGCCTAGTCAAGAGCCCTGAAGCGGCATGGGAAGAGGCGCAAGATATCGGTCTACCGGTAGTCGTCAAGCCATATGATGGCAATCATGGACGTGGTGTTTCGCTCAATCTCATGACCGAAACCGACGTGGTGGCCGCCTACCACTTAGCTGCGCGCAAAGGGGAAAGCAAGAGTGTGTTAGTGGAGCGCTTCGTTACCGGCAATGAACATCGCTTGCTGGTAGTCGGCAACCAACTAGTGGCGGCCGCCAAAGGTGAGGCATTATGGGTCACCGGCAACGGCAAATCCAACATCATCGAATTAGTCGACGATCAAATTAATATCGACCCACGCCGTGGAACGAATGAAGATTCCCCCCTCAATGCGCTAGCACCTCAGCACGGCGCTGAAATCATTTTAGAACTAGAACGTCAAGGCTTTACCGCTTATTCAATTCCCCTAGATGGTCAAAAAGTCTTAATCCAACCCAATGGCAATGTCGCTATCGATGTCACTGATGAAGTCCATCCTGAAGTGGCGCGTGCTGCTGCTTTGGCAGCTAGGATTATCGGTTTGGATATTGCCGGAATTGATGTCGTTGCCGATGATATTTCTCGCCCACTGGCGGAACAACGCGGCGCGATTATCGAGGTCAACGCCAGCCCAGGCTTATTAGCCCATATCAAACCCGCTCAAGGACAATCTCGCAATGTCGGCAAAGCGATCATTGATCACTTGTTTGCCCCAACCGAGACTGGCCGCATGCCCATCGTCGGCATCGCTGGCAGCGACAGTGTTAGCAATATTAGTTTAGTCGCTCGCTTAGTCGGTAGCATGCTCAGCATGAGTGGCAAACATACCGGGGTCGCCTGTAGCCAAGGCCTGTATTTAGATCAAAGACAAGTGCAAAAAAACGATTGCAGCACGTGGGACGCAGGTCAACGATTACTCATTAATCGTAACGTACAAGCAGCGGTATTTGAAACCAACGCGCGCATGATCTTAAGCGATGGTTTAGCCTATGACAAATGCACGGTCGGTGTAGTGACGGACTTGACCGGACATGAACAGCTGTCGGAATTTTACATCCAAGAAGCCGAACAAATGTATAAGGTCTTACGCACCCAGATCGATGTGGTTTTACCAGATGGGGTAGCGGTAATTAACGCCGCCATTCCCGAAGCTGAAGACTTAGCTAAACTGGCGGATGGCGAAGTGATTTTGTATGCCAAC
>JAIELM010000453.1 GCA_019752975.1 Undibacterium sp.
AC
This sequence comes from Undibacterium sp., assembly GCA_019752975.1. Taxonomy (GTDB): domain Bacteria; phylum Pseudomonadota; class Gammaproteobacteria; order Burkholderiales; family Burkholderiaceae_D; genus Undibacterium. Next base: position 3 of record JAIELM010000453.1, read on the forward strand.
ATGATAGGACGAAAATATACCTTCTTGGTCACGATAGTGATTATGGGGTCGTCCACCTTCCTAGTTGGCCTTCTGCCCTCTTTTGTGACTTGGGGAATTGCCGCACCCATATTTTTAGTGACGCTGCGTGTTTTGCAAGGACTAGCACTGGGCGGCGAATACGGTGGTGCAGCAACTTACGTAGCGGAACATGCACCTCACGGCAAACGTGGTGCATTTACGGCTTGGATACAAACCACAGCGACTTTAGGTTTATTTTTGTCCTTGATGGTGATCTTGGGCACGCGTTCTGCGATAGGCGAGGATGCCTTTGCTGAATGGGGCTGGCGTATTCCTTTCTTGGTTTCGGTTCTGTTGTTAGGGATTTCTGTCTGGATTCGCCTATCTATGAACGAGTCTCCAGCGTTTATGAAAATGAAGACTGAAGGACGGGTATCGAAGGCACCACTCACAGAATCTTTTGGTCAATGGAAAAACCTAAAAATCGTTATTTTGGCGTTGATAGGTTTAACTGCCGGACAGGCAGTAGTGTGGTACACAGGTCAGTTCTACGCGCTATTTTTCTTGCAGCAAACGCTGAAGGTGGATGGCCCGACGGCAAATATTTTGATCGCTGCTTCATTACTGATAGGCACACCATTCTTCATCATCTTTGGTTCGCTCTCTGATCGCATCGGACGTAAGCCAATTATCATGGCAGGGTGTCTGATTGCCGCTGTGACTTACTTCCCGATTTTTAACGCCTTAACTCACTATGCAAATCCGGCTTTGGAAATCGCATTAAAAAATGCTCCTGTAGTCGTGACCGCAGATCCTGAAGATTGCCAATTTCAATTTAACCCAACCGGCACTAAAAAGTTCACCTCATCGTGCGATATTGTGAAAGCCAAGTTGGCGGCGGCCTCAGTAAACTATTCCAATGAAATAGCGCCAGCTGGCACTGTGGCTTCGGTTAAAGTTGGAGAAACCGTGATTCAATCGTATATGGCCACGGGACTACCGAAAGAGGAAGCGTCAGCAAAGGATAAGGCATTCTCTAAACAATTTGCCGATGCCATTAAAGCGGCTGGCTATCCTCCCAAAGCAGCACCTATCCCATTTTTATCCGAAAACTGGTTCATGATTCTTGGCTTACTAGTCGTCTTAGTCATCTACGTGACAATGGTATATGGACCTATTGCGGCGACGTTGGTAGAAATGTTCCCAACACGTATACGCTATACCTCCATGTCTTTGCCCTACCATATCGGGAATGGTTGGTTTGGTGGATTGTTGCCGACCACCGCGTTCGCTCTGGTGGCTTTCAAGGGGGATATTTACTATGGTTTATGGTATCCCATTATCGTGGCCTTAGCGACTTGCTTGATCGGTACACTGTTCATCAAGGAAACCAAAGACAATGATATTTATGCGGCAGATTAGTTGCTCAACCTTGTTGCTTAATTCTTAGATGAAAAATGCCGCATGAAGTCGTTAGTAAATGCGTCGTTAGTTAATGCGTCGTTAGTTAGGGCGGCAGCTAGCCTGACAATTTCGACGATATACAAAGTTTTGCATAGAAAATTGTGGCTGTTCAGTCGCTATGAGAAAAAGTCAAAACACCTCAACGCCGAGGCGCGGAGACGTGGAGAAAATCAAAGGAAACTTTGCGCTCCTCTGCACCTCGGCGTCTCAGCGTTGAGGGGTTTTCGTTTTTTGATGAATTATCAGAGCGGCTGAATAGTCACAGAAAATTTTCCTTGCAAAACTTTGTCAGCTTACTTCCTTACTTATGATCACGAACTGCCGTCGGCCACAAGACTTTATTACCGTGTTTTGGGTGGCGTGCAAATTAAGATCGACGGCACCGTTTCTGGCTGAAACAAGCGCAAGTAAAAATGCCCTATGCCAGCGGTACCCAACATTAGGCTAGGGGTTTCGCCAGCGCCGGTAACACCACATGGCCAAGGCAAGCCTTGTTGCACATAATATTCTATCCCCTCGTCAGCCACTTTTTCGGCAATCGCTGTGAGTTCAGGGCGCTTCAAAGCTTGTCCTGCCATGATCATTAATTCCGCATTACCACTGGCACCGTGACATAGCGAGTAATTTCCCGATCCATGTATCCATGGACGTAATAAAGAGTTCGCCGTCGTCTGTATCGCATTTTCGAGATCTTGTTTGATCTCAATGTTTTGCGGTAATAATTCACTATTCCGCAAGCGCGACAAACCAATCCCAGGCGCACCATGGCACCAAGCGACCATGTAGGATGCGGCCTCTGGAATCTCAGCTAAAGTGGGATTCACCGGTTTATTACTCTGACGCAGGTCAGGCCAATTGCCTGCCTCGGCGTTAAACTGAAGACGTTCATAGCGTAAGCCTTCCAGCGCAGCGTGAAGGAATTTTTGTTCGCCAGTGGCATGGTGTAATTCGAGTAAAGCGGTAACTATCCCCGCGACTCCATGCGAATGTCCCAGCAAGTTGGCTTGCCCGACACGATGCAAGGTATTCCATGAATAACCCTGCTCACTTGCTTCGGCCAAAGCCAGCAAGTGATTCCCATGTACTTTTGCCAGCTCATACAAATCCCCTCGATCATGAATCTGCGCCATGCTAAGTAGGACAGGGATAGTACCAGCGCTACCACCAACGACATCGATAGCGCGCACGTCTGGGGCGATCCCACGCAGGCCCAGCACGAGCGTCAAACTAGTTTCGATCAACTGTTCATTTTTAAGTAAATAGCCAATCCGGCTCAAGGCCCAAGCCACACCACTCAAGCCATTGTAGCAACCATAACTAGGACTGTCTTGGCGATCCTGTACCAGCGAGATAGCATGATTCACTGCCCCTTCAAGTACCCGTAACTGTTGTACATCACCAGTGAATTGATACAATTCGGCCAAAAACAAAGCAATCCCTACGCTGCCATCATAAAGTTCGCCAGCTAAAGAACGGTAAGCCGTGACGGCGCGTTGGTTGACCGTTTCGTGTGACCACCCCAACCAAGTGCAGCGTTTGCCATCCCATAAAGCGTCACGCCACAATCGTATCCCAATCCGGTCTGCGACTTTAAGATAAAGAGGATGCTGTGGGTTCATAACAGACTCGCAGCCAAGCCAATGGCAGGTTCGATTAACTCAAGTGAGTGCGGATTTAAATGGGGAGTAGCCAAATTAATTCCTAGTTCATTAAAACGCTTTTCTATCGCGATCAATTTGGCATCAGGGTCTTGCAAACCGGCGACCCAAGCATCGACCAATCCTGCAGCGACTAGGCCACAGCGATGTTGACCAAAACTCTCGCCTCCACCTGGGTCTTCTGCTACGCCCATCCCCGGCGCGAGGGTTTTGCAAAACATCGGCGTGGCACTTTGAATGCCATTACCAAGCTCGTGATAGACATAGGGTAACAAGGAGACCACTTGATGATAGTAACGTTTCGCGAGATACAAAACCGCTGCATCAGCACGCTGATAAGCCCTTGCGTCGACCAGTGTTTTGAAGCGAAACGGAATCGCGTGACGGTTAAGAAGGGCCGTGAGTGTAGAGAGCAGCGTCGGTGCGGCCTCTGCGGTAATATTGAAATAAAAACGCATCAAATCAAATTCATCGAACTGGTCAGTCAAAGTCGAACCAAAAGCAAAAAAATATCCGGCTTGTGCCTCGCTCGATCCGGGATACACCCGCAAAGTGACATGATCACCGATGCTGACTCCTTCCTTGGTCCATTTATAGCTGGCGTAATCACCGGGAATCGCTACCCGACTACGCTCAGCTTTTTGCACAGAAATACGACCATCCGCCGTCATTTGGTACACTTCCCAACCGGGATCCCAGCCATCTGGTGTTTGATTTGCCTGCGTAAAAATCGCTACCAAGCTATTCGCATCAACGCTCAGCTTGCTTGGGTCTTGTTCGCTTAGATCCTGTGTGCTTGAGTCC
>JAIELM010000478.1 GCA_019752975.1 Undibacterium sp.
GGTGAATACCGACCGAGGTGACACTGCTTTTGTGCTCAAAGGCGATGAAGATATCCGTCGTATTGGAGAAACCTCCTTGTTAATCGCTGACAGCCATGGCATCCATTTTCTGATTCGCGATATGTTTACAATTGATCGTCATAGCCGTAAGATTTTAGATCGATTTTTGTAAGCTTCGCTTTCACGCTATTGGTTCATCGATGTAGATTATTAATCGCATCCAAAAGATGTTGAAAAGTCGCCTCTAAAGGTAGGGCAAGATAAGGCAAGATCATATCGAGCATTAAAAAGCCCACCCCGATGGTGATAGGAAAGCCGATACCGAATAGATTGAGCTGTGGCGCTGCACGGGTGAGTATGCCCAAGGCGATGTTAGTAATTAAGAGTGCGGCGACGATCGGTAGCGAGAGCATAACGCCAGTCTTGAATATTTCTTCAGCCCATACGGCGAGTTTTAAAACGCTAAAGCCCATCGATAAATGCGTAGAAATGGGGATGGTTTTAAAGCTCATGACTAAGGCCTCAAATAGTGCGTGATGCACATTCAATGCGAGAAAAAGTAGGCTAGTGAGGATCACCAAGAACTGACTGATTGCGGAGGATCTTCCTCGAGTATTCGGATCGAAGAAGGTGGCAAATCCTAAGCCCATGGTGAGGCCAGCGATTTCGCCCGCCATTTCTACTCCAGCAAAAACCAACCTGACCATAAAACCGATGGCTAAGCCGACCACGAACTGCTGCATCAAAATCATGATGCCAGCGATGGATAACATATCGATCTGATTGAGCGGTTCCAAAGTGGGCGCGACGATGAGGGCGAGCATGACGCCGAGTGCAATTTTTATTTGCACCGGTACGCCAGAGTTACCAAAGGGGGGAGCCACGGAGATGAAGCCAAGTATGCGTGTGAGCGGCCATAAAAACGCGGCCAGCATGCTGATTAATTCATTGCTATTGATGGACAGCATAATTAATGCTTAGCCTGCCATGGTAGCGATACTGGTTAAAATTTCTCGCATATAGTCGCCTAAAATGGCGAGCATCCAAGGACCTGCGACGATTAAGGTGACGAAGATGCCAACCAGTTTCGGGATAAAAGAGAGGGTGGCTTCGTTGATCTGTGTAGCGGCTTGGAAGATGCTGACAATGAGGCCGATACCTAAGGCGACCAAGAGCAAAGGGGCGGCGATCAGTAAAGTGACTTCCATGGCGTGGCGCCCCATGGTCATTACGCTGTCTGGGTTCATGATTTTTCCTTTACATAAAGCTTTTTGCCAGTGACCCGATTAGCAACTGCCAACCATCCACCAAGACAAAGAGCATGAGCTTAAATGGTAGCGAGACGATAGAAGGGGATACCATCATCATACCCATCGCCATTAAAACGCTGGCGACCACCATGTCGATAATTAGGAAGGGAATGAAGATAGCAAAACTAATTTGAAATGCGGTCTTCAATTCGCTAGTGATAAAAGCAGGTATGAGTACTCGCAAAGGGATATCCTCTGGACCTTGCAATTGCGGGCTATTCGATAATTTGACGTACAGGGCGATGTCGCTCTCACGAGTTTGTTTGAGCATAAATTGCTTGAGCGGCTCTACCCCTTTTTCCATCGCTTGCTGCATGGTGATTTTGTTTTCGTTGAAGGGCTGATAGGCATCGACATAAATCTTGTCAAAGGCCGGGCCCATGACAAATAAGGTTAAAAATAAAGACAGTCCAACCAAGACTTGATTCGGGGGTGCCGATTGCGTGCCCAGTGCTTGTCGCAATAAAGAGAGCACGATAATGATGCGAGTAAAACTGGTCATCATCAAGAGTACCGCAGGTAAAAAACTTAAGGCGGTAAGAAAGAGTAAGGTCTGAATGCTGAGTGAATAATTTTGCCCGCCACCTGCTGCTGGGCTAGTGGTAATAGCAGTAATCGCACCACCACCTTGTGCTAGTGCGAGTTGAGAGAGACAGAACACTGCCCCTAAGCTAAGAAGAATTTTGAGCGCAGCTTGTGATCTGAACAAGTTGGTCGACCAAGAGGGTCTTGTACCTAGAGTCGCTCTGGCTTGTTGAGGGTCTTCAGGGGTTCTCGTGGAAATTTTTTTTAACACGGTGCTATACCTATCTTTTGAAAATGTGTGGAGCTAACGTTGAACTAACTCCACGGTGTACTTTTGGAACGCGCCGTTTTTTGTTTTGCCGGTCATTTCGCCGTTCATAGTAGGTGGCAGGCAAAACTTCTATCCATCTAGTTGCTGTCACTTTTCTCCTGCACCGCATTGCGTTTTTCTATGGTTTTTTTAAGCCAGATGGCAAACGGTGTATGGCCTAAGGGACTGTTTTGTTCGATTTCTGGGAGTGCTTGTTTGTCCATCGTGGACAGTGTGTTAATTTGATTCGACGTGACGCCTAGGACTAGCCATTGATCAGCGACTTCTACTACGATGATACGTTCTCTCGTGCCTATGTTCAGGCCTCCCAACATTTTCATTGGGACGCGGTTATTGGCGCTGATAGGCCCCATACGTTTCAATAACCACGCTGCGATCAACATCACACCGATCACCGCGATTAAAGCTAAAAAGATTTGTAATAAGCCAGTTGTGGGGGTAAGCGTTTTAGCCTGCGCAAACGCCATATCGGCATGGCCGATACTGAGTAATATCAACAAAATATAAATCGAAGAGAGGTAAGTGCGTCGCATTATTTATTGGGCTTATTTGTTTAATTTATTTATCTAGTAATTATCTAGTAATTATTCAGCCCCCTATGTAAGCCGTCTTTCCCGCATGTTTTTAGCGGGAATCCAGCGACTTTTGTTCGGCAACGGACACCACTAGATTCCCGATTAAACCCTAGTGAATGACATAAAATAGGGTGGAGTCCTTTAGGAATGAATAATTACCTTATTTATTTAACTTACGTATGCGTTCAGCAGGCGTAACGATATCGGTTAAGCGGATACCAAATTTATCGTTAACCACAACGACTTCACCCTGTGCGATTAAACAACCGTTGACTAACACGTCCATCGGTTCACCCGCGAGCCCATCTAATTCCACGACCGAGCCTTGAGCCAATTGGAGTAAGTTTTTAATCGCGATTTTTGTGCGCCCTAATTCCACCGTTAGCTGAACCGGAATATCGAGAATGAAGTCGATATCATTGTGGGTTTGCGTCGCTGGCCCTTTACTAGCAAAGTCTTGAAATAGACCTGCGCCTGAAGCCGCTGGTGCCGCTGCTGCTGCCGCTCTTGCAGCGGCAGCAGCAGCGTCGGCTTGTTCTTGCTCGGCAATCGCCGCGCCCCAATCGTCTTCCGCGATGGGTGTGTCGTTATCATCCATGTTTCTCTCCTTGTCGTGTCTCGTGCTGCATCTCGTTGACGCTAGAACCTAGCATTTTTTCGACACGTAAAGCATACTGACCGTTAAATAAACCGTACTTACATTCCATGACTGGTGTGCCATCCACTTTTGCTGAAACCACGTCTGGGATGGAAAGTGGAATGACATCACCTACCTTCATATTCAAAATATCCCCTAAGGTGACTTTAGCAGAACCCAAATCGGCGACAATTTCTACTTCCGCAATTTGAATTTGTTGGGTCATTAAACGCACCCAACGTTTATCCACTTCTAGCGTCTCGCCTTGCAGGCTGCTGGTGAGTAAATCGCGAATAGGTTCTATCATGGAGTAGGGCATGCACATGTGCATTTCGCCACTCACTGGACCTAATTCTATTGTGAAGGTGGTGGAGACCACGACTTCGTTGGGGGTCGCAATATTAGCAAATTGGGTGTTCATTTCTGAGCGTACATACTCAAATTGCACTGGGTAGACTGGCTCCCAGGATTTGGCATAGGTCTCGTAAATAATTTCCAAAATTCTTTGAATAATTCTTTGTTCGGTTTGGGTG
>JAIELM010000425.1 GCA_019752975.1 Undibacterium sp.
TTAAATAGTCAACGCAAAAAAAAGCACCAACCTAAGGTCAGTGCTTTCATCTCAATCAGCGACGTCGAACAAGGTGCACGTTAATCAACAACGACCCAACCACGAGCAACCACATTCAACCAACAAAATTAGTCCCCACCAGTGCCGCTATGCCGGCATCCTGAACCTAGCGGTTCAAGTCGACCAAGCTCAGTTCAAATCGGGTTCATCGGACATAAGCGACGCTCACACCATCGAACAATTTACCCAGTCTATGCACATAAATGGTTCAAGGAATATATGGCACTGGCGAACACGGTAGGGATTTGTAGTTTACCGCATACTGACAAAATTCACCTACATCTTTTTTCGCTTTCGCGATTGTTTTAAATAATTAGTGCTCGACTTAAAATAGATTTTCTTGTGGAGCTAAGGCTAAATCCAAGGTCTCATGCATCTCTTGAATTTTATGTTTGACTTCCCCTACACTCAATCCAGACAAAGGGCCACTAGAAGCCTTGGTCGCAAGCAACTCAATCGTTAAACCTAGCGCTGCCATGACCGCAATTCTATCGGTTCCTTTGACTTTAGCAGCATCACGGATCGCACACATTTTTTCATCTAGGTATGCCGCGGCTTCCCGTAACGCTCCATCCTCACCCTCTTGACAAGAAAGTTTGTAAGTTAGCCCGAGAAGCTTGACGTCAATGTGAATCTGTTTGGCTTGGCTCATACTAAACCCTTTTCATCCAAAGGCAATTGCGCAAGTATGGATTCTACTCGGTCGTGTGCTTGCTGCACTCTCTCACGCAAGCGGGCATTTTCATCACCAAGATCCACAGTATTGCGGCGCAATGTGGCATTTTCTAAGCGCAGAGTGTGAGTCATTTCAGCTAGGCGCTTAAGCTTTTCGGCAAGCAATTCAAATTCAGAAATCATATTGGTCGCTTTGGTGAAGAAATGTGTTGGTTAATTTGGTGATTATAAGTGAGCATGCAAAGCTTGTGCAGGTAAATTTACAAACCTTAAAAAGCATTACTCAGAAAAGCTCACCATGTTTCCATCAGTCAAAATTAACGCCGTTTTAATCTTTTTTTGTGGATACACGGCGGCCACTGCCGACTTATACATCGCCAACTGGGCTTGATACTCATCTCTCTGGCTTATCAACAATTGGCGCTTGTAATCAAGTATCCAGACTTCGTCCTCAAAGGCAACTAAGCGATCAATACGTAGTACTTGTTGCTGAAAAACGATGTCCATTTCATTGCGAGCAAAAACAAATTTTTCGGCATGAAAAAAACGTGCGAGTTGTGCTTGACCTAGAATGCTGACCGCTTGCTCCCTAACGATACTTGCCACACTTAAGGCGCACGGCAACCACGCAGCAATGCGTTCAGCTGTAGGCACTTGGATAGGCCACACGCCGACCGTGTTGTTGGTGAGCTTCTCCATCAGTGCGTGCAAGGCAATCCCTTCGATTTGTTCCGCTGATTCAAGCTCGGTCAATGCTGGCGGGGGTAAAGCCAAGTTTGGGGGCCGAAAACTGCTGAGCACGAAGTGCTGAGCTAACGGTATCGTTTCCGTTACGGGCACTTGTGGTGTAAGGGTTTCCTCAATAGCAGAAAATTTCTGGTACCAGCTGCCTTCGTTGACGCCTTCCATGGCACTCGATTTTTCACTGGCAATACCACTCACTACTAAGATCTGCTTAGCCCGCGTGGCGGCGACGTAGAGTAGATTCCAATTTTCCTGTGCAGCTAGGGCTTCTTCTTGAGCGAATAAGGCATCCCGCGCGGCGCCGCGCTGGGATTTTTTACCAAAAACAGAAAAATGTTTTTGCTCTATCTCTTGTTCTGATGGATGCCCTGACTCATATTCAACCTCTACTTTCGACAACGGCCACGCACACAAAATGCCCACTTGATCTTTTGCAGCCTCACTGTGATTACTATCCAAAATCACCACCACTTTGGCTTCCAAACCTTTTGCGCTATGAATGGTGAGCATACGCACAGCGTCCAAACTACTGGCAACCACTGATTCATCGGGCGTGTCGCTTTGAGTTCCTTGCGCAAACTCCTTTAAAGCCGCAATAAATTTAGGCAAGCTGGGATAACGACCGCCATCCATATTTAAAGCTAATTCTGTGAAGGCTTTTATGTTACCCAGAGTTTGCTCTCGCTCACCGCTACTGGCCGCTCGCGCATAGCGAGTAAGCATATCGCCTTGGTGCAAAATACGATCTAGCAAATCATGTACCGGCAAATCGTGCGCCGCTTGCCCTAGGGGATTTTCAATATTGCCCAGCTCAGCGGCGCACAAGCACAAGCGTTGCCACCAGGTGCGTTCGGTACGTAAGGCGAGAGCAATAAGATCTTGATCACTTGCACCGAATAGGGGCGACTTAAGTACATGAGCCAGCGCTTTGTCGTCACTGGGCGTGATCAAAAACCCCAACAACGCGATAAAGTCGGCCACTTCCAAAGTGAGGAGCAAACCACCGCGACGACTTGAGACAAAAGGAATTTTGGCATCTCTTAAGGCTTTTTCATAAGCCACAAGATGACTGCGTCTGCGTACCAAAAGCATGACATCTGACCAGCGCAACTGTTCGCTCACAAATTTTTTACGCAAGCGATGCAACACCGCTGTCACTTGCACACCTTCGTCGTAACGCCTTGCATCATCTTGTTCTGGCAAGGCCATGGTCAAAGGATCGCGCAGCGGAAATGGCGACACTGCTTGCTCGGCGTTCATTTCCTCATTGCGAATTAAAGGTAAGCGCCACACCGCGCCAGGCAAATCTGAGGCAGTCGTTTGCGGCGTAAAAATTTTATTTTCAAGCATCGCTTCATTAAGCACTTGAATAATCGCACTGGCATTACGCCGAGTCTGATTGGTACGCAGCACCAATGCTCCTTGTCGCGCCAATAGACTTTGGGCAGCGGCAAACACGCGCGGTTCAGCGCGACGAAAACGATAGATGGATTGCTTAGGATCGCCAACAATAAACACGCTGGGTCGATCAGCATCTGCGCCATAAGCGGCTAACCACGCAGCCACGATATGCCATTGCAAGGGATTCGTATCTTGAAATTCATCGAGCAAAATATGTTTGTAGCGGCTATCTAAACGTCCGTGCAAATAGGCAGCGAGCTCTTCATTGCTTAGCAAACGATAAGCTTGCCATTCAAGATCAGCAAAATCAAATACCCTCTGCTCGGCCTTTAAGCTTTGATAGCACTCTAGATAGACCTCTCCCACACAAAACAAGGCTCGATTGATCGCCAAGACATGAGCGTCGCCACTTCTACGTTCGATATGTTTGAGTTTTTCGGCCAGTGCATCGCATTCGTCATCAAAGGCATATTCATTATCACTACCCAGCCAAAGTTCTATGGCTTTGAGGAGGGCATTGGTTTTTCGATTTTTACGGTTAGTCCCATCAGCACCGTAAAACTCAAAGGCTAGGGCATTAAAATTCTCCAGACTTGCGCCATTTGACAAAGCAGTTTCTATATTCACCGCTCGGGTTTGATTAGTTGCCGTACCCTTACCTAAACAAAGTGCGATATTGGAAATACGTTCCAGCAGCGACTCATCTGACCATAAACTTAGTCTAGCGTCAGTGTGGCCATCTGTCCCCATCAAGTCTTCTAGCCATATCAATGGATGATCTGTGTCGGTAGCAAACTGTGTGGCAGCCCACCACTCCGCCCGCTTCTCCAAAAATGCATCCAACATTTTTTCGGTATTAAAAGCACCCAATTCTTGATACAGAAAGAGTAAAGAGTCTTTAAGCCCTCCTGTCTCAGCGCCGTAAGCCTGATCATTAATACCTTGCATTAATTGACCATAAGCCTCTCGCCGCAGCGCACTAGTCGATTCGGTCAAACTAAACCCATGCGGCACATTGGCA
>JAIELM010000045.1 GCA_019752975.1 Undibacterium sp.
TGAGGATACTAAAGTTGATCGGGGTCGCGGCTTTGTGATGATCCCAATAGGGGTAGAAGGCATAAATCACATTATTTTTGGCATCCAATGCGCAGGCGCAGTCGGTCGCTACCAGCTTGATTGCTTCAACGGTGGAAGGCATTTTCTTTTGCGCGGTATTTTCTATGAGTTCAGCAAAATAAATTTGATATATTTCGCTGACGATGTCCTTGCCTTTTTGCTTGCTAGCGTCGTCGCAGGGCGCCGCTAGCCCGCGTAAATTACCCAATTCGGTAAATGCTTTAGCTAGATCAAAATTGGCGTGATCTCTTTGATCCGTAGCGCTGGGACGTAATTTGGTGATGTCACTTCTGAGTAGTGCGAATTTCTCGTCATCCATACGCATCGCATGAACATAATAATTATTCTTGGGCAAATTGGCGCGACAGGGGGCGATTCCATACACCAGTCTAGCAATGACCGCGCCTCTAAAGATAGAACGTTCGCCATAATCCACGTCCTGGATCTCTCTTAACAAGTCGGCGACGATGGGTGAGACACCGGCGTTCTGCACATTGCCAGTTAAGGCTTTTTTGATGTTGTCCAAGCTTTGTTCGGATAAGTGGATATTGTCAAATACCCGTGCAGCTTGCTCGAGTTGGGCGTACTCATCTTTGTATTCTTCAATCGGAAAAGCAGCGAGTTTTTCGGCGATGAAAGTGTCAAACGCTTCTTGTGAATGCAGATAAGTATTGATGTAATTTTTTAATTCAATAAAGAGTAAAGAGGGGTCCTTCTGTTGGTTAAGCTTGGCAACTACCGCTTCGCTAATTAAGTAACCGTCATAGCTAGCCGCTTGCTTTTCTATCGTTGGCCAAATTTGAGCGTGCAAATATTCGCGTTTGCCTAAGGCATAATTGACGCCTACTCTTAGGGCTTCAATAGAATTAAATTCTTTGTCTTTAAGTGTGTTTAGCATCAGCATGACTTGATCTTTGCCACCCAAGACTGCGATATCTTCCTGATTGAGAAGATAGTGGACATACGCACCGCCATCGACCACGCTTGCACGAGGAAGGACAGGAGCCGTGCGATGTCTAGCACGGTAGCGATTGACTAATTCCAATAAGCTCTTGTCGTCACCTTGTTCACGTGTAGCGTAGTCGCTTTGACGTTGTTTTTTGTCCTGGCGTGCGTCCCAGTCTTCGAACTCTGGGCTGAGTAATATCGCTAATTCGGATCCATGATCCTTGGTAAATTGGGCGATGCTGGCGATGCGTTTAGCCGTGTTTCCTGCGTGGACTGGCTTAGTTTCTAATTTAAAATTAAAACCGAACCTTTGCAACCAAGATAGCGTGATCGGGCCGACAATGCCATCTGATAGCGGTTGGTGCTTGAGGCTGTAGTCGGTTTTCCAGTCGGGTAAATCTTTATAAATATACTCAAGTTGCTGCTGCATTTGTAGTACTACCGCCTTGCTTAAACCAGCAAAATCGGATTGCTTAATATTCCGATCATAGCCGACTAAGGTATAGGTATTGTCTGTAGTATTTTTGATGCTACTCCTTTGTTCTTGCGCTGATTGATTAGCCGCCTTAGGTTTGATTGGTGCGGTGCTTACGACAGGCGTGGATGCACTAGTCGCTTTGTTGTCGTTATTGGTGAGGGTTTCTGCGTTGCCGATGAGCGTGACGTTACAGATCAATGCGCACAAAAAAACGGACAAAATTGGTGGTAAGATCTTCATAGTGTTTTCCCTTCCTTCATCATTTCTTTCGCTATACCTGCGATTAAATCTTCTTGGTTGATTTGCGTTCTTTCGTGACGTACCGCGCGAATTGCCGCATAGCGCGCCACATTGAGTAGTGCTCCGCCGGCTAGTTCATAGCGTTCGGCAAGTTGGGAGAGTTTGACGTCGGCATCCAATATTCCCTCCTTAGAAAAAAGTCCCTGCCACAAGCTCAACCTTTGTCTGGTACTGGGCAAGGCGAAATACACTTCACTTTGAAATCGGCGTGAAAAAGCGGGATCAATATTGGCCTTGAGATTGGTCGCCAAGATCACAACGCCAGGGAAATCTTCTACCCTTTGCAGTAGGTAAGAAATTTCTTGATTGGCGTGTCTATCGTTGGAATTACTGGTTTGCGTGCGCTTGCCAAAGAGTGAATCGGCTTCATCAAAAAATAATATCCAACGCTTACTTTGGGCTTGGTCAAAAACATTGGCCAGATTTTTTTCAGTCTCGCCTATGTATTTAGAAACGATCATAGACAGGTCGATCCGATACACATCGGCCTTGACGCGATCACCGATTAAGCTAGCAGTGAGGGTTTTTCCTGTGCCAGGCGGACCATAAAATAGAGCGCGATAACCGGGTTTGACACTTCTATCTAAACCCCAATTTTCTAGAATTGCTTTGGGTTGTCTAAGCCAGGTGACGATGTTTTCGACTTCGTCCATGACTTCAGGATTTAACACCAAATCCTTCCAAGTTAATTTGGTTTGCATTAGCTTGGCGGGGAAGTTGGCACTAAAATCTGGTTTGTGTTCTTCACCACCACATAGTTTTTGTAGATACTCATTACTGACCATCAACGCCGCGCCAAAAAAGGGTTCGCGATTGGCTTGGTGATCAAGCTCTAATATCCTTTGCGTGCAAAAATAATGCGTGTCGCGAAACAAGCTCAAGACGGCAAAGCGTTGTTCTAAGTCACCACCAGCGAGAATAAAAGCAGCGGTCTCGCAAGTAGGTAAAAAGCCGCTATGCACTTTGCCACGCCAGCCACCGATCTCACTATAACCACGCCCCAATGCGCTATTTAGTAATAGAAATAAATCCAGCACTTGAGGGCGCAAATGCGGCATCAAGGCCAACATCAAGATCACACGCTCATTAAAGCCCATGTTCAATTCTCGAACTAGCTTAGCGTAAGGTGTATCGCTAGCATTTAAGTCCGGTGGTGGACAGAGCTCTTGTATACTATTTTCTGGAGCGGAATGTTGAAAATAAGCTTGAAAGCGCGCATCGCACACTTTGGCAAACCAAGTGATTTCAAGCTCTAATGTGTCAGTGATAGTGTTCATTATCGGGTCATTCGTTATTCATTATCTTGTTATGGATGCTAAGTAGGGCAACTGCAGGCCACATAAATTCAACGCCATGTTACGTGTAAAGCTTCGCTCATCCAAGGCAATTTGATCATGGAAAAACTCCAAGGCAAGCGATCTAAAAGCATGTCAAAAGTCGATTGTGGAATCTTAAGATGCCATGCTTCTTCCTCATAATGTAACTGCCCTAAGCGGCGTAAAAATGTTTCACGTAAGCCCTGTATCGAGGTGCTCCCCAAAGCGTTCCAATGAGCGATAATGCTCTCTAACATTTGCCGTATTACTTCCTTTTCGTGCTCTGTCATTTCTATCCCCAACACGATAGGAATACCACCGTGGATACCGCACAATAATTTATTAAAAACCAGTTGATATTCTGGTGTTTCTTGTTCGCCCGTAGCGATGTACTGCAATAGATGTACGGCTCTTTGTGCTGCCTCTGCGTGAATAAATTGGCCGTTAGCGCTTAATCCCAACATATCGAAAAGCCGTTGCGCATAGGGTGCGATGATAACGAGACCAGCATTGTGGATGTGAATTTGGTCTTCGATGAGGGTGAGTCGCTCTTCGGTATTTTTGCTAGGGTGCAGTGCTGGATTTGATGCGATATCCTTAGTCGAGTCGCTAGGTTTGCTGGTAGATAAGTGAGCTGTTCTTGCTTGACTACCGTGCTCTAGTTGCTCTATATCGGATGTTGCGGGAGTTGCGAGCTGGGTATCGAGAGCGTGCAGTCGCGCGATGGTTCGTAGTTCTTGCTTCAAGTCGCTAGTGCTATGTGACTCGTTGAACACCAATTCAAAGACGGCG
>JAIELM010000237.1 GCA_019752975.1 Undibacterium sp.
GTCGACCTAGAAACCGCTTTTCGCATTTGGCGTTTCCGCCATGTCACTACCGTTGAGCGCATTATCGGTTTTAAAACGGGTACAGGCGGAACTGCTGGCGTTGCCTATCTACGCAAGATGTTGGATGTTGTACTATTTCCAGAGTTATTTTCTATACGCACTGAACTCTAACCAGACTCTAACCAGATAAAAGCAGATGTCCGACCAGATCATATTGAAGTCGGCGTCTGGCAATTCCAAGATAGCACCACACAAGTTTGTTGCAAAATAGACGCAATATATCATTTAAAAGAAAATATATTTTATTTTCTTTTGGAAACATTTCTCTTTCCTGACGAATTCGGCATCTCACTTTTGCTTAAACTTGTCCAATTCCTAGCGTCAAGCGAATCTCAGCGCAAAAAACAAAATTCTCCAGCATTTAAAAATGCCGAATAAAGTTTCGAATTTACAAACCGCTAACGAATAAATATATCTAACAATTTATTGGATTTTTCAATAACAATAGTTTCCTAAAAAAATATTTTTTTGCCTCGTTTTAAAATTACCATACGCCAACAAAATCTCTCCTAGATTTTCATATTTTTTATCAATTTAATAACTTGACACCAAAGTTAAATAAATGATCTTATCGTTTGTGTGTCCATTTTTGGATGCATTTTCGAAGCTTCCCCCCCATAAAATTTTTAAAAAATATTACTTAAAAAAAATTTCACCTTAGGAATCCTCATGATTGAAAAAACCTTATCTCGCTCTATACGTTTGGCGTTTATTAGTAGCCTGACTTTGAGCGCAGGAATCATCAGCAATGCAGCTTATGCGCAAGAAAGTGCACCACAACGTATTGAAATTACTGGCTCGTCGATTAAACGGATTGCGGTTGAAAGCGCCTTACCGGTTCAAACGCTCTCTAAAGCCGCCATCGAACAAACTGGCGCTACAACCGTGGGGGATCTGATAGCATCACTACCATCAATGCAAGGTTTTATCACACCATCAACCTCGGTCAATGGAGGCGGTAATGGTGCACAATCAGCATCAATACATGGCATAGGAACCGAATATACTTTGGTCTTACTCAACGGCCACCGTGTAGCGCCGTTTACCACTGGTTCCGCGGTTAATTTGGCAAGTATTCCCTTAGCCGCGGTTGAGCGTATTGAAATTTTGACCGATGGTGCTTCCGCCCTGTACGGATCAGATGCGATTGCTGGTGTAGTTAACTTCGTACTTAAAAAAAATCAGAACTTTACAGTCATCGAGGGTACTTACAGTCGGCCAAAAGCCGACACGCAAGGAGCAACCGCGAACATTTCTATTTCAACTGGGTTCGGAAATCTTGATAGCGATGGCTACAACGTCCTATTAACCTACAACCATGACACCCAAAAAGAACTCAACGCTGAGGATCGTGATTTCGCTAAAACTGGTGGGGTACGTGCCTTTAACAATAATGGTAAGCAATACACACTTTATCAAATCAGCCGTAATTCTATCCCTGGCAATATCTTCCTGACAAAAACCGACGATGATGAAGTGGGATACAACCCAAGCTTTCTCAACACAGGGAAATGTGCAAGCCTCAATACATTCCCAAGAGGGGATACTTGTCGTTTCAATTATGGTGCGACGGTGCAGCTGATTCCACAAACCACACGCGATAGTTTTTTTGGTACTGCCAATATCAAAATAAACAATAATATGAATTTCTTCGCGGAAAGCATGTTGAGCAAATTCAGCATGAGGGCAGCTTATGCACCACCTGCTCAGCCTATCGACATCCCACTGACTAGTGCGCTTTACAGAAACCATGTCACACCTTATCTCACAAAGCTAGGCGTGACCGCAGCCGATATCAAGAAAGTCACGATGAACCTACGGCTATCCGATGCTGGAAGGCGTACCGATGACTGGGCTACCGATGCCAAGCACCTAGTGTTAGGGGTGGACGGGAATATGGCCAATTGGGACTACAACCTGTCCTATGTACACTCTGAAAATAAAGCCACCGACACCGCCGTCGCTGGCTACACAAGTAGCGACAAATTAGCAAAACTAGTCATCGATGGAACTTGGAATCCGTTCGTGCCCCCCTCAGCCGAATCCAAGGCAGCGATTGCACCTGCTGTTTTACACGAACAACTGACCGAAAGTATTTCAAAAATTGATGTCTTCAGCGCGCGTGGCACCTCAGAATTATTCAAAACCGGAGCTGGCGCAGCACAATTGGGCGTCGGTGCAGATTTTACCAAGCAAAAATTTGCTGGTAATCCTACACCTATGCTGCAAGGTCCCAATGCCCTACTTCCCGGATGGACAGATACGGCGATTGGTGGTTCAACTGGTTTCTTACCATTTGATAGCAATCGCAATAACTGGGGTACATTTGCCGAGTTATTAACGCCAATCGTGAAAGGTCTAGAGATCACAAGCTCTCTGCGCTATGACAGCTACGAAGCAGTGCACAATACCAATGCATTTAAAGTTACCAATGGTGTTGTTTCAAAAGCGCCTTCAGCGACTCAAGGTGACCCGAGTAGTGCGGTAACTTATAAATTGGCTTTAGCCTACCGTCCGACTGATAACATGCTGCTGCGAGCCTCTTACGGTTCAGGTTTTAAAGCACCAACACTCGCCAACATCAGCTTACCTCGTCAAAACGGTGGATCGACGGACCAATTACCCTTCCCTATTTTTGCAGCAGGCGATGCTATCAATGGCTTAAATGCCGACTCATCTGAGTATAATTCTCTAATTGAAGGCACACCTGAAAGCGGCGCCAAGGCGCTCAAACCAGAAAAAACTAAACAGGCCACAATGGGAATTCGAATTGAACCCCTCAAATCCTTATCAGTTGGTTTTGATTTCTGGGACGTCAAGATGAAGGACCAAATCGGCACTATTCCTGTGGACGAGTTGTTTTCTCATGGGATCAAATACCGTCAATACTTCACCGCCTATTATGACCCCATCCAAAAATCAGATGTTTTAGCGGTAGTGATACGTAACGTCAATCTCAACTCATCCCACTATCAAGGGATAGATTGGGATCACAGCTATGTAATGGCGACCGACTTTGGTAAATTGACTGCCAACTGGACCGGAACCTACATGCTCAAGTCTGAAAAAACTTCAGTCGGTGGTGAGCCAGCGGAAAGTAGCGTGGGACGTTTTGATAAATTCAAAAATGTAACCTTCCGCGTCATCTCAAAAATTGCGCTTAGTTTAAAAACTTCAGACCAGTTTACCCATTCACTTACTGCGAACTACCACTCCGGTTATCATGACGCACACGTTCGTGACGACGTCGGCGTGATCAGAATTCTCAATTCTGATGGTACTGTTGGCGCGCCAGTGACGTCCGATCGCGATGTGAGAAACTATTATACTTTTGATTGGCAGAGCAAAGCCTCAATAGGGAAAAATTGGACGCTCACCGCTGGCATTAGAAACCTCTTCAATCAAGATCCGCCTTTCACACAACGCGTCAATGGTGGCGGTAATCAATTGGGTTTTGATGGTCGTTTCACCGATCCCCTTGGCCGTCAACTCTACTTAGTAGGCAGTCTCAAGTTCTAAACACCTAGCTTCACGACTCACCCTGTGATAGAACGACTCACAAAAGCCTCGAAAAAAATTTCGGGGCTTTTTCTTGAACTTCGCATTTGTCTGATGATCAAAGGTCTAGTAAGATACCGTCGAACTATAAAAAAACCTAAGGACACCACATGCGTAAAAATATACTTCCCCTCGTTATCGCCAGCGTATTCTGTGGCACAATCGTCGCACCAGTCAGTGCCGAACAAACCAAGACCAGCGTACAAAAATCCACAAAAACCAACAAATCCAACCAAGCCAACAAAGCTTCTGCGAAA
>JAIELM010000071.1 GCA_019752975.1 Undibacterium sp.
GCATTTGCCGCTTATCATCTAAACTAATAAATTCCACGAAACGCGCGCTGCTAGTGGGCTCGACTTTTTTGATCAAGTTTGAGAGAGAATAACCCAACCAAGGGATCACCATCGACCAGCCTTCTACGCAGCGCAGTCGATAAACTCGCTCTTCAATTGGCGCCAACTTGAGCAGCGCATCCAAATCCAAGACCATAGGCTTCTTCACTTCGCCTTCGATTGACACACTCCAAGGGCGGGTTTTAAGCGTTCCGGCATTCACAGCAGGATCGGCCTTATCAGTGCCAAATTCGTAAAAATTATTGTAGCTGGTCGCGTCTTTGTAGGCGGTTCGTTTATCTGTAACAAGGTAGGCAGGATTGCTAATGCCTGAAAGCTTTTGCGCATTCGCACTCTGCGCAAATGCTTCACGTTGCAGCATTTCTGCTAGAGAAACACTTGCCAAGGAACCGACCGCTAAGTGACGGATAAAGTCACGTCGGGACTCAAAAATCTCACGGGGAGTGATTTCAGAAGAGGATGGTTGATGCTGGTTCTGATTGATATAAAACATAGCGACTCCTTGTCGTTGAGGGACCTAGTGTCTCATAAGTCGAAGGAGTTCGCTGAAACTTACAGTGCGTCAATAAGCCTACTTCATAGGACTTACGCAAACAGACGCTGGCGTTGTTGCGATCACCTTGTCATGCTAAATTATAGAGTTCCATACGAATGCAAACCGGACAAAAACATATTCACACCCAAGAAGGCAAATGTCGTTACCAACAAGCCTATCACTGCCCACCATGCAGCAATTTGTCCGCGTAAGCCCTTCATCATGCGCATATGTAGCCATGCTGCATAGTTGAGCCAAACGATAAGTGCCCAGGTTTCTTTAGGATCCCAAGACCAATAACCGCCCCAAGCTTCCGCTGCCCACAATGCGCCCAATATAGTGGCAATAGTGAAGAAGGCAAAACCGACCGCAATCGCCTTATACATCACGTCATCTAAGACTTCTAAACTGGGCAATCTATCCGCTAGCTGCCCCTTCGCTTTGAGGAGATACGCCACACCTACCATGGCTGCCAACGAGAAAGTACCATAGCCAATAAAGTTAGCAGGAACATGGATCTTCATCCACCAACTTTGCAGTGCAGGAACTAGGGGTTGAATCTCCGCTGCATCGCGACTTAATGTGTACCACAATAAAAAACCAACAGCAGCAGAAATCACGAGCAAAACAAAGGCACCGAGTTGGCGAGTACGATAGTGTTGCTCGTAGTAGAGATAGAACAGCGCCGTAATCATGGAAAAAAGAATGAATACTTCGTATAAATTAGATACGGGAATATGCCCAACGTCAGCACCAATCAAATATGATTCGTACCAGCGTACCAAGAGCCCAGTAAAACCCATCACTACCGCAGCCCAACACAAGGACGAACCGACCGCCGCACCAAAATCAGATCGCGCAATCAAACCGCCCCAATAAAACAAAGTAGATAAAACAAAAAACACACTCATCCACAAAATCGCTGATTGGCTGGATAAAAGATATTTGAGGAAGAATTTTTTATTCGCCAACTCTAAAGAGCCACTGTATTGTGCGATGGCGAACAAACTTAATAAAGCTAACAGAGGTAGAAGTAAACGTAGCGCTTTCCAATTCCAACCTAGATAAGCAAAGGTAGGCGCAGTCAGTAAAAGTATCACCTTTTCGTAGATATCCATATTTGCGCCAAAGCGCATCAAGGTATACAGGGAAGCCATGCACAATAGGGTGGCATACAACCAATCGAAAACCGTGAGGCGTTGAAAATAATTTCGATAGACTAAGGTGCCTGATCCCTGCGTGAACTTCGGGACTTGTACCGTCTGTGTTGTGGATGCTTGCTGATTCATACCAATTCCTCTCTATCTGCTCACGCCAGCGGCGAAAGTGCAGCCAATTGCTGTTTCAATAGCTCAAATTCTTTTTCAAAATCCAAGGTCTTACGTTGCGAACTCATTGCCATAAGAACTTGAGTGCCCTCATCTTTGGTCTTCATCCAAATCCACACGCGCCGCTCGCGTACATAGAACATAGAGAACACACCAATGATCAAGAACAGGAAGCCAAGATACACCACATTTTGTCCTGGCGCACGAGTCACTTGAAACACAGAGGCTTTGACTTCTTCAAAACCCGTCATTTGCAAATACACAGGCGCACCATAAAAGAAAGCGTCGGACAAGGCTGAGATCGACAACTGCAAAAATTGTGCATGTTTTTCGTCCATGGTTAATGCAGGCAAACCATCCTGCGCACGCGCTTGCTGCAACAACTCCCACAGACTGCCATTCAAAATCTTCATAAAAACATCTACTGCTTTAGCTTGTTCAGCGGGCGGAATTTTCTCTAAAAATCCAGCGATGGCCGCAAAACCCGCTAACTTGCTTGCCGGTCCATTAGCGTTTGATTCTCCGGCAAAGATCGCCAAACTTTTTTTCGCCGATGCTGCTAATTGCACTTGTATCGTCGTGTTGTTATTGCCGGGCAAAGCGCTTTGCGCATACTTTTCAGCTGCTGCATCGCGCAACTCAGGATTGGCCAAAGCGGCGCGCAGGCGCATCCATTCTTCCAAGCTATCTTTGTCGTCTGCGGGGATACGCAAATACGCAAACGCTTCACTTGGCGAAGCCCGTGCTCCCGCCAAAAACACCCATGCACCATCTAACAACACCGGCAACATATAATTACTATACTCACGTGCTTGACCTGACTTATCACGCAATTTGTATTGCACGCTGGGGCCAACATTTTTGAGGTCTTTGCTATTAGCATTCTTCGCTGCCGAGCCAGAATGCTTATCTAGATCACTACCTAATTTTTGTGCGAAATTTTGCTGACTATTGACCGCACGTAGATCTTGCCCGTTTCTCGCCATGTTCTCGACGTTGAATGGACGAAAACCTGTCCACTCTATATTCAGCTCTTCTTTTCCCAAAGTACCTTCGCCCTTCAGTTGACTACTCCCCCCAACCTCGGCACTCAGTTCCGCACTAACGAGATGACTCGCTTGCATAGCACCTTGCATAGGATGGATCTTCACCTTTAAGCGACTACCTCCATCATCAAAACTCGATTGAAATACCGCAACACCTTTATAGATCAGGGGATGATTCACCTTGATCGTCGCCGGAAATGTCTGACCCGTTTCGTGATCTTTAATCGTCACTTCGCTGGCAAATAATTTAGGCATGCCAGTCGAATAAAAATCGATGATAAATTTATTGAGCTTGATAGTAAAAGGCAGGTCTTGCAATAGAACGCCATGGCTTTGTGCAATGATCGCTGTACTACTGCTCATACCTTCAGAGATGGAGGTATTGCCGCGGAAAGTCGGGTTGGCTAAACTTAAACGGTGCTGCGCTGGGATTTTAGAGATAATGCCACCGCTACCATCGTAAGGCACTTTACCCATAAACCAAGTTTGAAAACGAATAGATAAATCCGAGTCCAACAAACCACCCACAAAAATAATGACAATTGCAGCATGCGCAAAAATATAACCCCACTTATTGCCCGCGCCTTGCTTGGCGGCGATAAGTATCCCTCGATCTTTAGGAACAATTTTAATCTTGTAACCGAGATGCACGATATGCCGGCTAATCTTCTCTTGCAATGTATCTGCTGCCTCAGCCCCCAACCATTCGAATTTATGGTGAAAGTTCTGCAGTGATTGCTCACGCACGTTCTCACGCCAACTCCGCATATCCTTAACCATCTTAGGCGCATTTCGCAACAAGCATAGGCTAGTCGATAAGACCAAAAAAGCCATGATCAACAAAAACCACCACGCAGAATAGAGCGAGTACAGACC
>JAIELM010000082.1 GCA_019752975.1 Undibacterium sp.
ATCAAGTCGCTGATCTGGTGTCAATGTAAACACCGCTACCGCGTCACTTAACTGCAGTGCTTGCTCCTGCATACTTTCAGTTGCTGCTGCGGCTTGCTCTACTAGAGCCGCATTTTGCTGAGTGATTTCATCTAATTGGTTGATGCTGGCATGCATCTGCAAAATGCCATCGGCTTGTTCGCGGCTCGCATTATTGATGTTTTGCATGGCGATAGTTAGAGCGAGTATGGCTTGTTCTATGCTCTTCATATTGTCATTAGTGCAGTGTGCTTGCTGCTCACCTATACGAATCTCTTGTTGTGTGCTGCTCACTAAGTCTTTAATGTCTTTGGCCGCCTTGGCTGAGCCTAGTGCGAGATCTCGCACTTCAGTTGCCACTACCGCAAAGCCGCGCCCGTGAACACCCGCACGTGCAGCTTCTATGCCTGCATTTAAAGCCAATATGTTTGTTTGAAAAGCGATGCTGTCGATCAAGCGAACAATATCGCCTATGTGTTGAGAGGAACTTTGTATCGCTTTCATTTTGTGTAGTAAGGCGCTTACTGCCTGCTCGGCTTGCTGACTCATTTCACGAGTACTTAGCGCTTGTTGGTAGGCTTGCTCAGCACTGTTGGTATTGTTGGCTACGGTAACGCTGAGTTGTTCCATGGCAGACGAGGTTTCTTCAAGAGATCCTGCTTGGTGCTCGGTACGTGAGGATAGATCGGCATTGCCGTGGGCAATTTCAGTTGAGGCGGTGGCAATGGTATCGGCGCTTTTCCGGATATGGTGGATGACCTCGCTCAATGCGAGTCGCATGCCTTCAAATTTGCGCAACAGCTGGGCAATTTCATCTTTGCCTTGACCGTGTATCGATAGGCTAAGATCGCCTCGTGTGACTTGACTGACCGCCTGCCTGAGTTGGGTTAATTGAGCCGAGAACAACAAGTAAAAGCCGCTCAATAGGTAAGCCGCGCTGATGATTAAGAGACTCACTAAAAACACCATGGTATTACGGTTCCAAATTTGATTGCCCATTCTTTGGTTCAGTTTATTCTGTAAGCTCTCGGAACTGTTTTTGCCTAAATTGTGCCATGCGTCGACTACCTCCAGTCCAGCTACTAAGTAGTCTTTGCTTGAGCTTTGATTTAAGGTGGAGAGGATTTCACTTTTTGTCCTTTCCACGAAAACTTGACTCAACGCTTGTAGTTGTTGATGTTCTTCCATTAAGGTTTGGAGTTCCGGATTGACGCCGATCAGCCTTTCCATCTGATTGGCAATGCGTGGAAAATCGCGTTGCGCTAACATCAGATTGGCAGTGATTAATACATCTTCGTTAGCTTGCATCAAGCCGGTATCGATATACGGCGCACCGCGCGCAACTGTATCGGCAAGGCTGCTGGCGATCTCTGGTATGGAGTTGACATATAGGGCAATTAAATAGGTCGTACTCACCTCCGGATCCAGACTAAGTTCACTGTCGTCACTGATTTGCGCGCCAATCCTGCTTAGCTGAGCGATGAGCGTGCTATGCTGAGCATAGGACTCTTTGATGTTACTTTGATGTTGTAAGAGGCTTTCCCAATAGATGGCGCTTGCCTTAATTTGTTCTCCTAGTTTTACAGTAAGCTGCCCGCTGAGTTGCCCCGGTAAGCTGCGCATAGCTTGTTGTTTTTGTAGGCTATCAAGTTCAACAAAATGCTTGTTGATATCAAGGACCAATTCGGTCGCAGACTGTTTGGCCGAGACATTACCCGCTAGACCTAAATGCTGCCATGCGCGGTGATGTTGAATTAAACGACTCAGTTCTTGCACTATCCTAAGTTGTTGTAGGCCATGTAGCTCCTGTTTTGCAGTCGCGACGGATTTATTGAGTTCGTACACTAATAGCCCTGAGATCAAGACTGCGGGCAGGGTAAATAAGGCGGCCACCATGAGGAATTTGGGGAATAAACGAAATTGACGCATCAGCGCCATCGCAGGGGCGAATAGAATTAGCATGGTAAGTTCCCACAAAGTTGGCACACGGAAATAAGAAACTTTGCTCAATGTACTTTGGCTTTGTGACCTATGTATGACCAAACCGTGGCTAAATACGGTGCATATTTAACCGAGATTTTCCATTAGGCGCACCTTCGGTGCTGTTTGAGTGCTGACGGCGATTTTGCGGTCATTTTCGTGCGATTTTATTTTGCCATAGCTCGCTATGACAAAATAAAATCACACAAAACTGCCTCGCAAACTCATCCGCCATCATCTCAAACCCTAATGGAAATTCTCGGTTTAAGTTTACTCTAGGTGACAAGTTAGCACTTGTGCGCCAAAAAAATCCGCTTGTAGATGAAAAGTCTTGAGTAGGCGCTGGCGTCCAGCCTCGTCCTGAGGAAGTGCTAAAGTTAAGTGCAAAATACCCGCATGTTCGCTGTTTCTGGTCATGGCCGAGGTGGTAGTGTTGGTCGTGTTTGTGGTCGTACTTATAGTCGGTAGCTCCGCGACGCTGCTTAGCAGACCTTGTTTTTGCATTTCCGTGATCAAGCTCGAAATATGAATGCTGATGCAGTCATGCGGCTCTAGCCAACGTTTCGTTCCACTAGCGCTATGTGCGACCACGCCGCCCGTGAGCTCGAAGCATTCCGGTGAAATTTTTTCATAGTGAAAGGCTTCCCAGTTCGGCACTCGACGTTGTTGTTTTGCTAGATCTGCCAAAATTTGGGCGGCAAGCCCTCCATTGGCCACCATTCCCACAGGCAGCATTTCTGACAACAGCTCGGTAAAATTGTTCATAGGTCTTTTCTCTCACGACTTTCGTCAAAATAAGCTAAGGATGTAGGTAAATTGCGCTTGCATGGACGACTTAAGTACAAGCGACACTAAGACAGTACAAATAATGCAGGGAAAATGGGTAAATTTTACGTGCAATCGCAAAATCAAAGGTAAAATTCGCAATCGCTTTTTAAACGATGTAATTTTTACCTGATTATTATTTCCGTTTGCGATGAAGATACTCATCGCAAAACACAATAGATAACCCTAAAGGAAGACTAAGATGTTGATTAAATCTCGTTTCATCGCTGCTAGCGCCATTACCGTATTGGCCTTAGGTTTGACTGCATGCAATAAAGGTGCTGACAAAGCCGCTGACAAAGCGCCAGAAGCCGAAGCCAATGTGGTGGCCGCCACAGTTAACGGCAAGCCTATCATGAAAAAGCAGGTTGACATGATCATGAAGCAGCAAGCTGCTCAAGGTATGCCAGATAATCCGGAAATGCGCAAAATGATCATCGACAATTTGGCGATGGCAAGCTTGGCAGCGCAAGAAGGTATCAAAAAAGGCTTCGATAAAAAAGGCGAGACTGCAGACCAAATCGAGATGGCAAAAATGAATATCTTGGCGCAGGCTTTTGTTGAAGACTATCTCAAAAACAGCCCAGTACTTGATGCCCAATACGCTGCTGAATACGAAAAAATAAAAGCAACGACTTCCGGTGACGAATACTCTGCCCGTCATATTTTGGTAGAGAAAGAAGACCAAGCCAAAGCCATCATCGCTAAGTTGAAAAAAGATGTCAAAGTATTCGCTGAACTGGCTAAAGCACAGTCTAAAGATCCAGGTTCTAAAGATAAAGGTGGCGAGCTAGGTTGGTTTGATGCACGTGGTATGGTGCCTGAATTTGGTGCTGCAGTGGCCAAATTAGAAAAAGGCAAATTCACCGAAGAGCCAGTCAAATCCCAGTTTGGTTTTCATGTGATTATTTTGGATGACAAACGCGCTAAAGTTGCACCTACACTAGAACAAGTTAAGCCACGTTTGACTCAACAATTGCAACAGCAAAACTTGAAAAAACTTTTGGATGACATGA
>JAIELM010000527.1 GCA_019752975.1 Undibacterium sp.
AACCCTTCAACGCCGAGGCGCAGAGAAATAGAGGAACGCAGAGATTTTCTCCGGTTTTCTCAGCGTCTCGGCGCCTCTGCGTTGAAGGGTTTTCAATGAAGAATTACTATAGTAATTAATTCGGATTGGTATAAAATGAGCGAACACGATTTTCACATTTATGACCGGGGAAACGAGAAAACTCTCTCAAATAAATCAGCTCATCGCCGCGACCAAAAATATACACTAAAAGGAAGTAGGAGTTTAATTAAAACTATTCTGGTGCTTGTGTCACGCGCACAAAGATCGGTGCCAAAAGAAGCCCAATCTCATACAGCAAACACATAGGTACAGCCAAGGATACCATGCTCATTAGGTCGGGCGGGGTAACGACTGCCGCTATAGCAGTGACACCGACGATAACATAAGAACGTATCGCCTTGAGTTTTTCGACTGTGACCATACCGGTTCTAACTAATACCAAGACCACGATAGGCACCTCAAAAGCCATACCAAAAGCAAAGCACATGGACATGATGAAGTCGAGATAGTTTTCTATGTCGGGTGAAACCGTGATCGAGCTAGGTGCAAAGTCAGCGATGAATTTAAATACGCGACCAAATACAAGAAAATAACAAAAGGCGACGCCAGCAACAAAGAGTAAAGATGAAGAAATCACCAGCGGTGCTATGAGTCGTTTTTCATGTGCATATAGTCCTGGTGCAATGAAGGCCCAGGCTTGGTATAAAACCCAAGGCAAGGCCAACATAAATGCCAGCAAAAGCGTCAACTTCATAGGCACCATAAAAGACGACACCACACCTACCGCGATCAATTTTGCTCCCGGTGGTAGGGAAGCAAGCATGGGCTGCGCAATATAATCATAGATCGCGGTTGGGCCGGGCCAAGCAAACAAAAGCGCACAAACAACAAGGATGCCCAATGTGGCCTTGACCAAGCGATCACGCAGTTCAACTAGGTGGGAAATAAAACTCTCTTGCATACTCATGAGAAGAAGCTCTGTACTGGTGCGGATTTCACACGATGTTTTGCCATCCGTGCGGAGCCAGAAATAACACAAGAACGTTGTCCGTGCCGACTCTTATACCAAGTCGGGATATTCGAGGTTTTGGCGATTTTTTTTCGACGAAATGCTTTCGCTTTACGATCTAAAGCCTGTTGCGAATAGTCACGATGATAGTAGGAATCGAGTGTGTCTATATTGGAAGACGGATCAATATCTTGCGCCACTTGCGCAATCTCATTGGTCACCGATTGCTCAAAACTCTGCGCTGCGCTCTGCATCTCTTGCTGCATTTTGCGCAGTTCTTCCATTTCGATTTCACGCGACACTTCAGTCTTAACTTGATTAATATAACGCTGTGCACGCCCCAACAAAGTACCCGCCATACGAGCCACTTTAGGTAAGTCTTTAGGGCCAATCACGATCAAAGCAACTGCGCCTATCATGACCAACTTGGTCAGTCCAAGGTCGATCATCTAGTGCTTAGAACTGTCTTTAGCATCAACGTCGATGGTTTTTTGCTCGCTGGCTTGCTTGGCCGCTTTTGCGGCTGCGGATTCTTCATCTTCACCTTTGATGCCGTCTTTAAACCCCTTAACCGCCTTACCTAGATCGCTACCGACATTACCCAATTTTTTGGTACCAAAAACCAAAATCACCACTAGCAATAATGCCAGTAAGTGCCATAAACTCAATCCCATATCTTCTCCTTTTCGGGTGCTTAGACCCACAAAAAAACTTACTTATTTGGCGTACCTAATACATGTAGGTGCAGATGATATACCAACTGCCCCCCATCTGGGCCGGTATTAATGACGGTCTTAAAACCACCACTACGACTACCATCGGTATGTTCTATTACATCACAGCCATGCTGACGTGCTAATTGGGGCGCTAAACCTAACAGCTTTCCCAGAATTTCGGTATGTTTCGCTTCTGCTTTTGCTAAACCATCGAGATGCATTTTAGGAATCAGCAAAAAATGTACGGGCGCAGCAGGGTTGATATCCTTAAACGCTAACATTTCATCGTCTTCATACACGATAGTCGACGGAAGCTGGCGAGCGACTATTTTACAAAATATGCAGTTATCCATAGGCATTACTCTCCTCCATTTTCTAATCGTGCGGCCTTTTCCTGTAAGCCCGACATCCCTTCACGCCGCGCCAACTCATCCAAGACTTGCTGCGGGTGCAAATTATACTGCGCTAACATAACGAGGGTATGAAACCATAAGTCGGCACACTCATAAATTAAATCGCTAGTGTCACCTGAAACGCGTGCGTCTTTGGCCGCCATGATAGTTTCCGTGGCTTCTTCACCGATTTTTTTAAGTATCGCATCATCTCCTTTGACAAACAACTTCGCCACGTAGGAAGTGCTGGGGTTCCCCCCCTGATCAGCTTTGCGGCTCTCAATGACGGTCGCCAATTGATCTAGGATGCTGCTCATGAATCTTCCTTTTGATAAATCGAATCGGGATCTTTCAGTACCGGATCAACGCTCAGCCATTCGCCCGCATCGAGTACCCCTTCAAATTTTTGGAAGAAGCAACTGTGTCGTCCAGTGTGGCAAGCAATATCACCTACCTGCGTTACCTTGAGTAGCACCACATCTTCATCGCAGTCTAGTCTAATTTCTAGGACTTTTTGCCTATGTCCAGATTCTTCACCTTTATGCCAAAGTTTTTTTCGACTACGACTCCAGTACACCGCTTCACCTAGCTCCACCGTTTTAGACAAAGCTTCGCGGTTCATCCACGCAAACATCAGCACATCATTCGTCACTGCATCTTGTGCAATCACGGGAACCAAGCCGTACTCATCCCACTTGACTTTATTGAGCCATCGAAAACTCATATTCTCATCGCAATCTGTTGTGCCGCCATAAATTCTTTGGCCTCGCGCACAGTGTGTTGTCCAAAATGGAAAATGCTCGCGGCTAAGACCGCATCCGCGCCGCCCACTTTTATTCCATCAGCGAGATCTTGCAAACACCCGACACCGCCCGAAGCAATCACAGGAATGCTCACCGCATCGGTGACGGCTCTGGTTAGGGCCAAATCAAAACCACTACGGGTACCGTCTTTATCCATGCTTGTCAGCAGAATTTCACCAGCGCCCAAGTCAGCCATTTTACAGGCCCATGCGATCGCATCTAAACCAGTGGCTTGCCGTCCACCGTGGGTGTACACTTCCCATTTGCCGTCAGCGACACGCTTAGCATCAATAGCGACCACGATACATTGTGAACCGTATTTATAAGCAGCATCAAACACTAATTGTGGATTGGTAACGGCCGAAGTATTCATACCCACTTTGTCGGCTCCTGCATTGAGCAAACGCCGCACGTCTTCTACCTTGCGCACGCCACCACCCACAGTCAATGGGATAAACACTTGTGACGCTACGCTCTCAATCACGGGCAGGATTAAATCTCTATCATCACTTGATGCAGTGATGTCGAGAAAAGTAATTTCGTCTGCACCTTCACTATCGTAGCGTCTAGCGATTTCAACTGGATCACCGGCATCACGTAAAGCGACAAAATTCACTCCCTTGACCACTCGACCAGCACTGACATCGAGACAGGGGATGATACGTTTAGCGAGGCTCATTTTTCCTCGTCTTCGTAGTCATCCACATCAATAAAATCTTCGGTCAATTCATCCGCTCGTTCTTGCGCACTAAACAGATCTAATGTTCCTTCATAAATTGAGCGGCCACAAATCACGCCTTCTACGCCTTCATCTTGCACCTCACACAGTGCTTCCACATCAGCGAGCACATGCACGCCACCAGAAGCAATGACTGGCACACTGACTGATTGCGCC
>JAIELM010000036.1 GCA_019752975.1 Undibacterium sp.
AGTTATGGCGATTGGTCGCACCTTCCAAGAATCCTTTCAGAAAGCGCTGCGCGGTCTCGAAGTCGGTGTGGATGGTTTGAATGAAAAAACGCAAGATAGAGAAATTTTAGAAAAAGAATTGGGTGCTCCCGGGCCAGATCGTATTTGGTACGTAGGTGACGCTTTTGCCCATGGCTTTAGCATGGAAGAAGTGCACAATTTGACCCGCATTGATCCATGGTTTTTGGCGCAAATTAAAGATTTGATTGACATTGAATTGTGGCTGGAAACACAGACGCTAGAGGGGATCGACAAAGTACTCTTGTTGAAGTTGAAGAAAAAAGGTTTTGCAGATAGACGCTTAGCAAAACTACTCAAAACCACAGGTACTGCGGTGCGTGAAAAGCGTATCGCACTCAATGTTCGCCCAGTGTACAAGCGCGTCGATACTTGTGCTGGAGAGTTCGCGACCAAGACCGCCTACATGTATTCCACCTATGAAGACGAGTGTGAATCCGCGCCAACCGATAAGAAAAAAATTATCGTTTTGGGTGGTGGACCAAATCGTATAGGTCAGGGTATTGAGTTCGATTATTGTTGTGTTCACGCCGCCTTTGCAATGCGTGAAGATGGCTACGAAACCATTATGGTCAACTGCAATCCTGAGACGGTTTCCACCGATTACGATACTTCTGATCGTTTGTATTTTGAGCCTTTGACGCTAGAAGACGTATTGGAGATCGTTGACCTAGAAAAACCTGTTGGCGTGATCGTTCAATACGGTGGTCAAACACCTTTAAAATTGGCCTTGGAATTGGAAGCCAATGGTGTGCCCATTATCGGTACTTCACCTGACATGATAGATGCAGCTGAAGATCGCGAACGCTTTCAAAAAATGCTGTATGAGTTTGGTCTGCGTCAGCCACCTAACCGTACCGCGCGTACTGAAGCTGATGCGCTGACTTTAGCGCAAGAAATTGGCTATCCTTTAGTGGTTCGTCCTTCCTATGTCTTGGGTGGGCGAGCGATGGAAATCGTACACGAACAACGTGATTTAGAGCGTTATATGCGTGAAGCGGTGAAGGTTTCTCATGATTCGCCAGTGTTGCTTGATCGCTTCTTAAACGATGCGATTGAAGTCGATGTGGATTGCTTATCGGATGGCACGCGCACCTTCATCGGTGGCGTGATGGAGCATATTGAACAAGCAGGTGTACACTCGGGCGACTCAGCTTGCTCATTACCACCTTACTCTTTAAAACAAACGACCATAGATGAACTCAAACGTCAAACTAGCCTGATGGCTAAAGGGCTTAATGTGGTTGGCTTGATGAACGTGCAGTTCGCGATTCAGTCAAAAGATGGTGAAGATATTGTGTATGTTTTGGAAGTTAATCCACGCGCTTCTCGCACGGTTCCTTACGTGTCCAAAGTCACAGGCTTGCAATTGGCGAAGATCGCGGCGCGTTGCATGGTGGGCCAGTCTTTAGATTCACAAGGAATTTTTAACGAAGTAGTGCCTGCTTATTTTAGCGTTAAAGAAGCGGTTTTCCCCTTTGTTAAATTCCCTGGTGTGGATACGATTCTTGGTCCAGAAATGAAGTCAACGGGTGAGGTCATGGGGGTAGGTAAAACCTTTGGCGAAGCCTTCGTAAAATCACAGTTAGGTGCCGGGATTCGGTTACCAAAGTCGGGCAAGGTATTCTTGACGGTGAAAAATTCAGACAAACCGCGCGCCATCAATATCGCTAAAGACTTGATCAAAATGGGCTTTAGCTTAGTGGCGACCAAGGGTACAGCGGCTGCAATTAATGCTGCTGGCATCGCCTGCGCCTCGGTCAATAAAGTGGCTGAGGGTCGTCCTCATGTGGTCGACATGCTCAAGAACCGTGAAGTCGCTTTAGTCTTTAACACGGTAGAAGAAAAGCGTAATGCGATTAGTGATTCGCGTATGATACGGGTAGCTGCTCTGGCTTCTGGCGCGACTACCTATACCACCATCGCGGGTGCTGAGGCCGCGGTAGAAGGCATGCGCCACCTTGAAGAATTGCATGTGTATGATTTACAAGGGCTGCATAAGTCTTTAAGCTAATGTTTTTAAGCTGATCGCAAAATCAACAGCTTTGCCACGGAGGCGCAGAGGGTGTAGAGAAAATTGTCAATATTCTCTACGTTTTCTGCGCCTCTGCGGTTAAGTTTTTTCTTATTATATTTTTTTAAGTCCATAATCGCTATGAGTACAGTCCCCCTTACCAAATTCGGCGCAGAATTGCTCAAGCAAGAATTGCAGCAGTTAAAAACTAAAGAACGTCCAGCCGTGATCAGTGCGATTGCTGAAGCACGCTCGCATGGTGATTTGTCCGAGAATGCCGAATATGATGCTGCCAAAGAGCGTCAAAGTTTTATCGAAGGTCGTATTGCTGAATTGGATGGCAAATTAAGCGCAGCACAAATCATAGATCCTACAGAGTTGGACGCGGAAGGGCGCGTGGTTTTTGCGTCTACGGTCAATTTAGAAGATTTAGAAAATGGTCAAAAAGTGACTTATCAAATCGTCGGTGAAGATGAGGCCGATTTGAAGGTGAATAAGGTCTCGATCACCTCACCAATTGCTCGTGCTTTGATTGGTAAGTATGCTGGTGATGTGGTTGGTGTGCAGGCACCTGCAGGTGTGCGTGAATATGAGATTTTGGATGTGTTATACGTGTAGACACTGAATAAAAAAGACAAATCCTCCTAGCCCCATTTTTTCAAATGGAGGGGATGTAAGAGCTGTAGTTTTTGCTGGTCTTTCCCCTATGAAAAGGGGATTTAGCGGACTCTGAAGCGTGAGCGTTCTAGACTGATGTACTTACTCATGTTTGACAAACATGAGGGTAAAATCAACTTAAGTTTTACTCGTCTTCTTAACACTACTTTGACGTGGTTTCGCGCGCTTGATATTGCCACCTTGGGTTACACGCTCATTTCCTTTAACTAAAACCTTAGAAACTGTTGGTCTTTTTGTGCCACTTGGACTAGGCTTAACAATGGTTACTTCGCGTAGACCAGCTCCACCGCGAACTAGCTTGGTGACTTTTACGCCTTCTAGTTTAGGGCGGTAGACCACGAGTAATTTACCAATGTGTTGCACTGGTGCTGCATTTTGTTCGGTGCAAATTTGTTCGTACATCGCAATACGTGCTTCGCGGTCATCACCAAATACACGTACTTTGATTAAGCCGTGTGAATCGAGACTGTTTCCAATCTCTTTCATGACTGACGGAGTAAGACCAGCTTCACCAATGATGACGATGGGTTTGAGTGCATGCGCTTCGGCGCGCAGTTCACTGCGCTCTGCCGGGGTCAATTTAATAGACATATTTTTCCTTTAAAAGCAGTATTTTACGCCAATGGCCAAAAATAAATTCAATCAAAATTGGGTTCACGATCATATTAACGATCCACACGTGAAATTAGCCCAAAAAGAAGGCTATCGTTCGCGTGCCGTCTACAAGTTAAAAGAAATAGACGAAAGTGAAAAACTTATTAGAGCAGGACAGATCATAGTCGATTTGGGCGCAACCCCGGGTAGTTGGTCGCAATATGTGCGTAATAAATTGGCGGGTAAAGAGGGTGGCGGCATCTTGGGTGAAATCTACGCGCTGGATCTGTTAGAGATGGAACCTATCGCGGATGTTCATTTTATACAAGGCGATTTTCGTGAAGAAGAAGTTTTAAGTCAATTAGAAGCGCAATTGTTGGGTAAAAAAGTCGACGTTGTGCTCTCAGATATGGCCCCGAATTTATCTGGTAACTCCACAGTGGATGCGGCGCGTGTAGAATATATTATCGAATTGGCAGTCGAGTTCGCCAA
>JAIELM010000240.1 GCA_019752975.1 Undibacterium sp.
GATAGTGAGGCGATTATGTGCAATGTCATCGCGTTTAAAGAAGACGTAAGAGCGACCTTATTGACACTAAACGATGGCGACAGCGTTTCCATCTCAGGGGCTTTAACCCCGATTGTTTGGACTGACAAACAAGGTAAGGCGAGGCCAGCGCTGGATGTTATTGCGCAGGCTATTTTAACGACATCGTTGACTGCAAAAGTGTAGAACGAATGAAGCCGAATGACCCTCATTTTGTTGCAGCCGAGCAGCCGATCAATAGCCGTATGGTTGTTAAAAAACAGAGGGCAGCGGTGATCAGTCCCGCCTTATACGCAAGGCTGACCAAGCAGCAGACACGAGGTCGCTTGGGCGCTGGACTTGCTGAGACTTTGTATCCGTCAGTGAGTAAAGGTGCTGCACCTAACGCCAAGCAACTGTTCGGTGCGATAACGATAGGCTGCTCTGGTGTCGCTGGATTTTTAGGGTTGATACAAAATTCGTTTGCGCTAGCGAGTCTCGCCATAGCTGGGGCGACACTAGGTGTAGTGGTCATTTTTTTCGCTCGACGCGTGAAGCCTACTCAATTTGACGCGCAGTTGCCGCTTTTTGATCAAGCTAGTTTGTTGGCATTTGATCGTTTATTAGATCAATCTGCGCCTGAGTTAAGTGAGGAAGTTGTGCTAGGTTTACGCGCTCTCAAACAGCAATTGCTAGAAATTGTGAAGCTCGCACAAACTGCACCGCTTGATGCGTATTTGACGCAAGAAGACCGTATGTATTTACACGAGCTTTTGCGGCGCTATTTACCTGATTCTTTGCAAAGTTATCTGCTTATTCCCGCGCATTTACGCAGTAGCACTATGTTGGCCCAAGAGCAAACGCCGCAACAACTCTTGCTAGCACAGTTGGATTTATTTGCCAGTGAATTGAAAAAGAAGGAAGGCAAACTAGGCAGAAGCGCGGCTGAGAATCTGCTGCGTCAACAGCGTTTTTTGGAAGACAAAAATAAACTTAGTTAGTGCCATGACTTGATGCACCTCGCTATCGGTAAAGTGAGGTGCAGTTTGTCCTTGCTTAGCTGGTGTTACTTCATTCCGTTGAGTTAGTCGAGAATCTAGTATGCGCTTCCCTAAAGAAAGTCAAAGACTAGCTGTGTAAACAATCAGTTTCATTCTATGACTGGAGCTTCGCGCCTTCAGGTTGAAGGCTAGTGCGCTCCATCAAGGCGACTTCATGAGAATCACGCACTGTTTTCGCCAAGGTAAAAGAGCTGCTGACCAAAAACAACCAGCTCACCAGCATATAATTCTTTTCCCACGCTGGGATATTCATACGCCACAAGCCCCAAGCGGTGAGTGCGATGGCTGCCGCAAAAGCCACCCATACCGTCATTACCCATGAAGCAGTATCGACTTGCCCATCGCGGTTGTCACGTATGGTCTTGGCCACCGCGAAGCAGGCAAATAAGCTAAAAAATAGGCCGAGCGCCAAAAATGCTCGATCTAATTCTTGTCCCGGCAATTGAATTACACCAGTGCCGCAAGCTAATACGGCTAGTGCGAATGAAAGCCAAACTTGTAAGCGCCAACCATTGGTGTCGCGTTGCATGATGTATTGAGTTGCCATAATGTTTTTTCCTAAAAAGATGAAAGGTTTAATTGTTGTAGGGTGCGTGTGCGCACTACGATTTAAATTGCGACCGGTCCACTGGTCTTGAATTGGCTTATTGCACGTACTTGTTGTTGGCGTAATCTATCCACATAGTGATCCGCATTTTTTAATTGTTGTGTGATGATGGCGTTGTTCTGCCCCATGACTTCAATGGCCTTGCTTCTAAAGGTATCCATCGCATCCATAGCCTTAAAGGTTTGATCGAACATTTCTTTTAATTTCTCAATTCCTATCATAGGATTTTGTGCAAACTGGGCTACTTTTCCGGTATGCGCATTGAGTTGACGTCCGGTCTCGGCGATCAAGTTCTCTATGCTGCTGTTGACTCCGGTGAGTGCCTCCATGACCTTAATTTGATTACCTGTGGCGCGCGCTACCGTTTGTGCGACCGCTAATGCACTCATGCCGGTGGTGGTAATGCGGGAGCAACCATTCATCATTTCCCGTCCGGTTTTTTTCAGCACATCGAGCGCCAGATAGCCATTGGTACAGACCGCTTGTTGCGTCAACATATCTTGTAAATTTTGACGCGCATAAAACTGCACTTCTTGCTCCAAAGCTTTGGCGCGTTCGCCATCTGTCGCTTGTAAAGAGGCGACTCTGGCAGCTAGTTTGCTATCGAGTGATTGTGCAAAATAGATGGCGGCGCTCAATTTCTGCATAGCGTCCCAGAGTTTGACCCGTGCCGCTTCGATATCGACAACATCGCGTTGCATATCGTCACGTGCTGCATAAATTTGCTGCATGCTTTTTTGCAGTTGACCCGATGCACTTTGGTATTTGCGGAAATAACTTTGTAGTTTATTGCCGTAAGGGATGAGACCTAAGAATTTTTGTCGCTGAAACAAATCACCATCTTTACCCGGATTTAGCGTATCTAGATGACCGCGCATCTCCTGTATGGCTTTAAAAGCAGAGCTGTCTTCCATGCCAATAAAATTTTGTTGCAACAGGCGGCCTTGCATCAAACTAGCTGCGAGCGAAATCTCCTCTCGACCCAAAGCAAAAGCACCATCGAGCTTGGCTTTAAATGCCTCGCTTTGCACATCTTCGTTCAACAAGCCGTGCATAAAACGTTCTACTTGGTCTTCTACCGCATGTTGCAAGTCTGGGGGTATCGGCATGCCTGATGTTGCGGCTTGTTCACCGATTTCGGCGATAGCTTCTGAGGCGGTAAGTTGAAATTGCTCGTCCAATTTCGATGAAGCTGATTCGGTAGGAATATTCATGACACTCCTTGTATGGATTTGAGGTGCGGTTAATATAGTTTGAAATTTAAATTTTTGCAATAAGTGCTTGCGGTGATTTTGCTTTAGCGTGAGCAAATACAGCAGGTATCACTACAGGTATCACTAAGGCCTGCCAAGCATGCCAAAGAATGCGGGAAAGGAAAACGGGATTTGATGAAGTCTAGTCTACTGAACAGAAAAGTAGCGTAGAACTAGACTTTGGTGTGTGCAACTTATTGTGTGCAACTTAGTGTGTGCAACTTAGTGTGAGTAACTAAATGTCGTGCTGATTGCGTGCGATTGCTTGCGTCCGCAATTCCAACCAAGCCAAGGCTTCCCCGCTCACACGTGCCGATAAGCGTTGTAGAACCATTGCATGATAGTCGTTGACCCAAGCAATTTCATCTTCACCCATGATAGATAAGTCCATGCAGCGGGTATCAATTGGACATAGTGTCAGGGTTTCGAATTGCAAAAAATCGCCAAATTCGGTGCTTGCTGCTGGAATGCAGAGCATCAGGTTTTCAATCCGTATGCCCCATTTTTCGGGTCGGTAGATGCCGGGTTCATTGGAGGTAATCATGCCGACTTCCATCACCATATTGGCATCCGGGATCGCGCCTGAGATTGATTGTGGGCCTTCGTGTACGTTAAGAAAATAACCTACGCCATGTCCAGTGCCATGGCCAAAGTTAATTCCTTCTGCCCACATTGGTGCGCGTGCAATGGTGTCTAATACGGTGGAAAATGTCCCCCGCGGGAAGCGCATTTTTGCTAGTGCAATCATGCCTTTTAAGACCAAGGTGAAGTCGCGTTTTTGTTCGGCTGATACAGTGCCTATTGGTAAGACACGAGTGATGTCGGTGGTGCCGTTGAGGTATTGTCCTCCCGAGTCGATTAATAGTAGGCCATTGCCTTCGATCACCGCATGGGAGGCTAAAGTAGCGTGGTAATG
>JAIELM010000027.1 GCA_019752975.1 Undibacterium sp.
AAGCGCGCATGGACGCGGTCACTGCACGGATCGCTTGGATAACTTCTCGAAGTTGTACTGTCATTGTGCAAGGTATCGACGACCAGCAACCGTTGCTACAAATTTCCTCCAATGGAGGCGCTGATGACGCATAAGGTGCGCAGCCCGCTATTTTCAGGGACGCAGAGGGTGCAGGCGTTGTGGTTTGATCTTGCACTGATTGGGCAGATCGAGGCGCGTCGACGTGTACTAAGCCACTGGGCGCCAGGTGCTCAATTATACATGGTACAGGGCGGCTATTTGTTGAAACTTGCGACACCGTACTTTGGCGACTGTGCCGCTTTTGACGGCTTACCACTTTGTGATGTAGCTGGCATGTTGAGTAGTGCGCCATTGTTAGCGGACGAAAGACTAATAGCGCTTCCATCCAATATTTGGTTGGTGCACGCGGCACATGCGCAACCAGTGAACCTAACAACGGCACCGCATATCAATCCGGCTGATTGGCTCGATCTGAGTGCCATCCCACTTTATAAACCACTCCAAGCGCCGTGCGCCGTCGTTGCAGTCAGGCCTAATGAGGCGTTGCTGGAAACGACGCCAGTGCGCGAGATCTTCTCTGGCGCGATTCCGCCGCCGAGCATCAAACGCGACGATTTTTTTAGACAAGTCGATAAAATACAGCATGGCGGCAAATCCGTGATGCGTGGTATCGGGATCTCTATCGCGTTGGTAGGCATGGCTGCAATGCTAGTTGGTGCCGTGCCATTGGGATTAATTAGGTTATTTGGGGGAGGCACGCGTGTAAGTACTTCTCCGTCGTCCACTCAAGGTCCGAAGCGCGCGCCATCATCGATCGAACAACGTCTGACTGCGCTCATGACTCGGCTGGCAATTTTCACGCGCGCATCAAAAATTATTGGCTGGCGACAAGCAGCTTATCTGCGCAAGATGATGTCTCTGCTGGAAAACGGCGACATAGGGGAGGCACTACGTTATGCGATTCCACTCGACTCAATGTCGC
Organism: Undibacterium sp.; assembly: GCA_019752975.1. Classification (GTDB taxonomy): domain Bacteria; phylum Pseudomonadota; class Gammaproteobacteria; order Burkholderiales; family Burkholderiaceae_D; genus Undibacterium. The sequence continues at coordinate 1,004 of JAIELM010000027.1, forward strand.
CGATAGATCGTCCTGCTTTTGGCACACCCCGCCCCCGGCTCCGTCTGGATATCTCGGCCCCAAGCCAGACCCACAGCGCGATTAGCCTAGGGTTTGAATTGGAAAATTACTTACGCACTACCTACCGCCGCACCTTTGAACGGTTGGATCGAGAAGGAAAAATTGACGAGGCAACCTTCGTGCTAGCAGAGCTACTCAAGAGTGGGGGAGAGGCGGTCGATTATCTGGAGAAAAAAGGTCGCATTAAACAAGCTGCACAATTAGCGGAAACTATGGAGTTAGCACCGGAAATTGCTGTGCGCCTGTGGTGCATGGCGGGCAACGTTGAGCGCGCCGTGCAATTGGCGCGACTTGGTCAAGCATTTGCTGCAGCAGTTCAATTACTTGAGCGGCGGCAGAGTCCGCAAGCGCCACTCATGCGCTTACAGTGGGCTGAGGATCTGGCCTTGTGTGGTCAGTTGCCTGAAGCGGCAGAAGCCATCTGGCCACTCGTTGAACATCGAGAGAAAGCGCTGGTATGGCTGTTGGAGGCCGAGCGCGCAGGTGGTATGTTGGGGATAAAGGCACTTCTGAAGAAGCTAGCGCTGCTGCCAAGCAGTTTAGCTGACAGCGAAGTGACGGTGTTGTCGCTGCTAGACGACGACAGCGAACATGGTGCACAGCAGCGCATGCGCATGGGTATTGAATTACTGATGCTTTCACAGCATTCATCAGCCACCAAGCGTGTAGCGGCTGAGCTTATTCGACCACTGCTGATTGATCGCATGGGTGAATACAACCAGTTCGACAAAAAATCGCTGACAAAGTTACTTTCGCTGTCCGATAGTGAGGTACTGCAAGCCGACATGCCATCACTGACCATGCCTAAAATTTCCGCGAGACTCGGATTGGGGGCGCGTACGGAGCCAATGCTTGTGCATCTCAAGGAACGGGGTTTGTTGAAGATACACGATGCACGCCGTCTACTCGATGGTCACTACTTACTGGCTCTCGGCGAGAGCGGCGTGATTCGCATAGACAAACATGGTCGGCTACTAGCGCAGTTCCCAGTGCCAGCAACGCGCTTGGTGATTGCGACTGGCGCGCAGCGTGCGCTGGCACTGGTGCAGCGAGATAGCATGTGGCGCGTTAGCCGCATTGACCTGATCGAACGAAAAGTATCGGACTGGATTATTCAGCCGTTACGCTTTTGGGCTGAGCAATATGATGGCCTCGTTTGGAATGTAGTGATTGAAAATCGACTGGTCGCGATCGACACCAGTAAGGATCATTTCGCAGTGACTTGGCAAGTAGCTGACTTACCAGGTCGGGTGATCGCTTTCCTTGAAGAGAGCGGAACACAAACTTTACTACTCTCTACAGCAGACGACATTCAGCAATGGCGTTATCAATTGCCTACACGTCGACTAAGTCAGCGTGATAGCTTCCCGCATCCGCGCCACGAAATAGTGGCGCTGCTACCACACGGCTCGCGTGATGCACCAACCTTAATCCATCCATTAGGGGACGGACCATATCCATCGTTACAAGTCCATAACGGCGGCGCCACCGCACCGTTTACACTCAAACTGCAAACAATTGGCAGCTCACCCAAAATCACGCAAGCGGCGGGGTTTCTTTTTGTGCAAAGCTATCCCGGTGATCTTGATACTTTGGAGTGTCTAGTAGCTGATAGCAGAACTGGCAAAGTGCTAGCGAATTTATCTCTGGCGGAGTGTGATTCTGCGCGCGTCCATTTGGACGATGGCCATATACTTCTGTTTGACCAGATAGGACGATTAATTGATATCTGTTGTGAAGATAGTCAAATACACAGCCTAACTTTGACTTGATGACTTGAATCATGCCATTGCTGGCATGATTCAAGATTGCGTTTTCATATCCAACACTAGAAATGTTTTGGCGCAGTTAGAGAGTTGCGAGGTTCAACGCTACAAACATAATACGACGCTCTTTTTTCAAAACGAATATCCACAGGCAAAAATTGTGCGATGACTTTTGCATTGGTCTGCGCGTGCTGCGTTACTGTATTGGTGGTGAAACGCCCACCTCCTGCCAACGCAAACGGTAACATGATCTGATCTGCTAAATTTTCTCCAACGGTGGCACCAGAAATCATGAAGCGGCGTACCTGCGCAAGCAGGTTTCTCGCGACCGTTTCGGAACGCACCATTTTTTCGCCAAATTCGCTGAAAACATTGATCACATTCTGCTGCTCTAGCGTCATCAGTAAAGCATTACCGGGTCCTTGATCATTGGAGAGGCCGCGCACGAAGAGCTGAGTTTCATTCCACCCCATTCCTGCTCCTACGCTTTCCAATTCACGATTCGCCACGCTGACGGGAATCCCCGCAATAAAGCTTTCTGCATATCCAGCGATGCGAGCACCTGACTCCATCAGTTTAATTGCATTGAGTTTCGTGCATGGCCTTATACGTGTGAAGATTTCTCCACCACCCGCCGGATAGAATCCAAATCGCTTGAGTTCGATCTCTAGCGTCGCTCCCATATCCGCCAACACACGCGCATAAGAGCGTTGCAAGAAATGGGCAGGTGGCGCCATCATGTTATGCGTCCCGCCAGTAATGTGGATAGTGGATGCGCCGTCGGCATAAAGTAAGGCTGGAATCAAAGTCTGCAATACCAAAGTGCAACTGCCCGCTGTACCAATCGCAAATTGATATGCGCCACTTTGAATCTTGCCTGGCCTAAATTCTAGTGTTTGCGCACCAACGGTTGCAGAGGCGATCTCGCCATGACATATTTGTGCCGCAGCCTGTACGGCAACTAGATGCTGACGCATCAATCCGGGTTTAGGCCGATTCACCC
>JAIELM010000566.1 GCA_019752975.1 Undibacterium sp.
GCCTATTACCCAGCATGCCACGAGCGGAGATCATTCGCACTTCACTTCGCGATAGAGGTGCACTGATCAAGGTCGCCGATATGCAAGAAGCCTGTGATATTGCCAATGATATCGCGGCTGAACATTTGGAAATTTCAGCGCAACAACCAGAACAATGGGCGGCAAAGATACGGCATGCAGGAGCGATGTTTTTAGGACGTTTTTCTTCTGAAGCTTTAGGTGACTATTGTGCTGGTCCGAATCATGTTTTACCGACTTCACGCACTGCACGTTTTTCCTCTCCTTTGGGAGTATATGATTTTCAAAAACGTTCTTCAGTGATCTATGTAAGTGAGGCCGGTGCGCAGACTTTGGGGACGATTGCAGTCGAGTTGGCGCAAGGCGAGGGCTTGTATGCCCATGCGCAAAGTGCCGGCATGAGATTGACAGAGACTAAGTGAGATGAAAGCTTTCGTTGATCAGATCTTCAATGAGGACGCGCTGGCGGGATTGCAGCGCATCCCCGACGCCAGCGTCGATTTGATTCTTACCGATCCACCTTATGGATTGGGCAAAGACTATGGCAATGAATCGGATAAACAAGCAGCCAAAGAATACCTCGCGTGGACAGAGCGTTGGATAGCGGCGGCGCTGCCTAAACTTAAGCCCACTGGTTCTCTGTATATTTTTCTCACTTGGCGTTATTCTCCAGAAATTTTTGTCATGCTTAAACAACGCATGAGTATGATCAATGAAATTATCTGGGACAGAAAAGTGCCGTCGATGGGCGGGAGTGTTCGCAGCTTTACTTCGGTGCACGATACCGTAGGTTTATTTGTGCTCAATAAAAATTATTATTTTGATTTGGATTCTGTGCGTATCCCCTATGACGAGGCGACGAAGAAGGCGCGTTCTCGCTCGATTTTTGTAGGTGCTAAATGGCTGGAATTGGGTTATAACCCCAAGGACGTTTGGAGCGTGTCACGACTACATAAAGAAAACCCTGAGCGGAAAGAGCACCCTACTCAAAAACCCCTAGAAATCATAGAGCGCATGATACGTGCCTCTTGCCCCGAGAAGGGTTTGGTGCTCGATCTATTTATGGGCAGTGGCACTACTGCGGTGGCAGCTAAGCGTTGTGGGAGACATTTTGTCGGCTTTGAACTCAATCCAGATTACTGCACTATCATACAAGAACGCCTCAATTCAGATGAGGCGATGCTACAAGCGCTTAGCAATCAACCGACCCAACCGATTAGAAAAAAAATTAGCAAAGCTGTGCTTGATTTACCTAAGAAAAAAACTAGACCAACGGGGAAATCTAAAGCTGAAATTCATGCTGAATCTCAAGCTTCGTCTCAAGCTTCGTCTCAAGCTGCGTCTCATGCCCCATCACTGGCTGCACCTCAAGCGGAATTCTAAGCCGAATTTCAGAAGATTTTATTGTAGATAGAAAATAGAGAGCAATCCAATTGTCCATGATTAATAAAATAGTTCGCCCTGATATTCAAGCACTATCTGCTTACCCAGTTCCAGACGCAAGCGGCATGTTGAAGCTAGATGCGATGGAAAATCCCTATCGCTTGCCACCAGAATTGCAAGTGAAATTGGCACATGCGCTTTCCACCGTAGAACTCAATCGCTATCCCGTGCCACATTATGCCCAACTCAAACAGGCCTTAGCTGAGCGCTTCGGCGTGCCAGCCGGTTTTGATTTGGTGCTGGGGAATGGCTCTGATGAATTGATTGCGATGGTGAGCACTGCTTGTGCTAAAGCGGGAGCGACCGTGTTAGCACCGGTGCCTAGCTTTGTGATGTATGCCATGTCTGCTAAATTTGCAGGAATGGCGTTTGTTGGGGTGCCTTTGCAAGCTGACTTTACATTGGATATGCCGGCGATGTTGGCAAGTATTGCAGATCATAGACCCGCAATTACCTATCTACCTTACCCGAATAATCCCACCGGTGGACTGTTCGCAGTGCACGAGCTTGAGCAAATTTTGGAGGCGGTAGGTGAGTTTGGAATTGTTGTGGTAGATGAAGCCTACCAGCCTTTTGCGCAATGTAGCTTTATGCCGCGCTTAGCTGAGTTTCCTAACTTGATTGTGATGCGCACGATATCCAAATTAGGAATGGCTGGATTGCGCTTAGGTTATATGTCAGGCGCAAAAGACTTGTTGCATGAGTTCGACAAAGTACGCCCACCGTATAATATTAATGTACTGACTGAGGCTGCGTGCTTGTGTTTGTTAGAGCATACTGAAGTATTTGACCAGCAAGCTACCGTATTGCGCGAACAAAGAACGCTTTTGGCGCAGCAACTAACTGCTATTGATGGTGTGACAGTATTCGCTTCTGCTGCGAATTTTTTATTGATTCGCGTGTCTCATCCTGAGATTACTCAAGCTTATGGCACTCAAGTTTTCGAAAAATTGTTAGAACAAAAAATTTTAGTGAAAAATGTCGGTAAAATGCATGAACTATTGAAAGACTGTTTGCGCATTACCGTTAGTACCCCCGAAGAGAATGCCTTGTTTCTCCAGGGATTTAAGTTGGCACATATCACAGATTAGTGAGCGTATTTTGTTTTCAGCCTCGCGTGTAGCACGAAGAATGCGGTGGCAAAAAATTCGCTTACATTTCATTTTTTTTACCTAGTCAGACTTTGTTTCACAAATCTACCATGCGTACAGCACAAGTTACCCGTAACACCAACGAGACACAGATTAGTGTCACGATTAATGTCGATGGCACAGGCCAGCAGAAGTTGAATACAGGCGTGCCATTTTTGGATCACATGTTGGATCAAATTGCCCGTCACGGCTTGATTGATTTAGAGATCAATGCGGTCGGTGATTTGCATATCGACGCGCACCATACCGTAGAAGATGTAGGCATTACTTTGGGACAGGCGTTTGCGCTGGCGATGGGGGATAAAAAAGGTATACGTCGCTATGGTCACGCCTATGTTCCTTTGGATGAGGCTTTGTCGCGGGTGGTGATCGATTTTTCTGGTCGACCTGGTTTGGAGTTTCATGTGCCATTTAAGCGCGCCATGATAGGTAGTTTTGATGTGGATCTTACGCATGAGTTTTTTCAAGGATTTGTCAATCATGCTTTGGTTTCTCTGCACATAGATAATTTACGTGGTGAGAATGCGCATCACCAATGTGAAACGGTCTTCAAGGCCTTTGGCCGCGCCCTACGGATGGCGGCTGAGATCGATGCTAGAGCCGCCGGCGTAATTCCTTCCACTAAGGGATGTCTGTAAACTGAAGAGTGTGGAAGAGTAAATAATATGGCAAACAAAATCCTAGTCTTAGATTACGGTATGGGCAATGTGCGCTCGGTCGCGCAGGCTTTGCGTGCCGTTGCACCTGAAGCTGACGTGCTGATATCGGGCGAAGTCGCGCATCTCAAATCGGCTGATCGCATCGTGTTACCGGGTCAGGGTGCTATGCCTGATTGCATGCGGGCATTGCAAGAATCCGGTTTGCAAGAAGCGCTATTGCACGCGGCAAGCTCCAAACCACTATTTGGTGTTTGCGTCGGTGAACAAATGCTTTTTGAACGTAGTGATGAAGGCAATGTCGCTTGTTTAGGCCTATTGCCGGGGAACGTGGTACGCTTTGACTTGGCTGGTCAGCTGCAAGCAGATGGTTCGCGATATAAAGTGCCACAAATGGGCTGGAATCGGGTTCATCAGGCACAAGAACACCCTTTGTGGCAAGATATCGCTGATAATAGCTATTTTTATTTTGTTCATAGTTACTATGTTGTGCCAGATGATCAGGCGGCTACTTCGGCCACCTCAGAATATCCTAACGCGTTTACCTGTGCTTTAGCCCGGGA
>JAIELM010000022.1 GCA_019752975.1 Undibacterium sp.
ATACAGGCCAATCAAAATGGGCAATATGGGCAAGCTCATGCGCGAGCACTTGATCGGCATCGATCTCTTGTATGGTAAGCACATCGACCATAATCACAGGATGCAAAAAACCCCAGCTAATGGGCGAATGCACTTGATCCGAGATGATTAATTGCACAGTTCGAGTGATCTTGGCTTGGGCACAGAGGTATTGCAAACGCGCCTGCCAATGCTGGTAATGAGACAGATTAATTTGGGTAGACAAATTCGTCGGCAATTGGTTTTGTAAGCGATGTAAGGCGACCACTTGCCAACACATTTGCAGCAACAATAGCGAAGCAATACTGGAATAAACCAACAAGCCTATTTGCACAATATCTAGACTGGAAGTTCGCTCCCCTGTTTGTGGGAGTGTGTCTCGAATAAAGAAATGCAAGCCCGGCAAATCCGGAATCGGTAGCGGCGCGTCGGTGATTGCCGACCAAGCGAGCGGCAATACCAGTTCAGTAGACGGGATCAATGGCCAAATACAAGGCAGCACTAAAAGTGCGAGGACGCAAGATTTAATTGCTAGCAATCGCAGCGCCGCCGATCGCTTGCGCAACACTGCCAAGGTCATCAACAGGAGCAACAAAACCACACTAATTTTGCTGAGAAAAGCGATGACGGTTAACAGGTTGGCAGGTTGCATAGAGTAGTTGACGGTATTGGACGCTAGCGCCCTTCTTTTTTCGCTTTATCAATAAGATTTTGCAATTGTGCTAAATCGTCTTCGCTCAGTTTGCCTGCCATTCCTAGCAGTGCGGTGGCAGCGCTGGCGGGCGAGTTATTGTAAAACACGCCCACCAATTTCTTTAAGGCTGAATCGGCTACCTTTTTCTTCGCCTGAACCGCTTTGTAAAGATAGCGTTGGCCGTCAACACGATGACTCAATACCCCTTTTTCTTCGAGTCGACTCAGCATGGCACGTATTGCTGAGTTGCTAGGCGCATCCGCTAGCTGCTCTTGAATCTGGGTCGCGGTCGCTTCATGCAAGCGATACACCACTTCCATCACTTGACGTTCACGCCAAGGCAAATCTTCAATACCGAAATCACTCATCACTTCATGTCCTATTTGGTTTGTGCTGGTTTGGCGGCTTTTTCAGCCTTCTGCAAATTTTCCTGATAACCACGCATCACTTCAGGGCTACGTTTATTGGTTCCTAGCGCAATCGCTTGGTTAAACGCTGCCTTGGCTTCCTCTACACGATTTAAGGCTAGTAAGGATTCGCCGTGGCTGTCGTGGGCGTTATCTGACTGCGGAGAATTCTTGACATTGTAACGAAAAACCATTTCCGCCAAAACGGCTTGCTTGGCTTTATTTAAGAGATCGTAGGCAAGCTGGTTAATTTCAGATTCAGCAAACTGTGAAGTCTTCAGTGCAGAAAAGAGCGTGGATTCAGCCGCTTGTTCTTGTTTGGCTTGAAGTTGCGATGCGGTTTTTTCTATCGCTTGGTTAAGCGCTAGACGAGCTTGCTGTTTCGCTAGTTGACGCGCGACTTTCTCTGACTCTTTCTGTAATCCTGTGATCACTTGCTCAATCGCGGCAACCACCAAATGTGGTTCTTCCATCTGTATGTGATGGCCGCTACGGCTGGTGACAACATGTGAAGAATTAGAAAACTGCTGCAAAAACTGTTGATGTAAATCGCGTTTCACTCGCAAGGCTGGAGCGGTTTCTTGAAAAAATGGATTGCGTGGCACCATGACCGATGTCAGCAGCACCGTTGGCACATCGGGTAAGGCGCTTTGATTTGGCAATTTAGCTGCAGTAAAAATCGCCTGCACTAAAGCGAGATCCGCTTTGGCCGAAGGTGGCGCCATTTGACTCAGTCTTTGTTGATCTTGCTGCACTTGTTTGGCATCTATTTTGTTCAACTCAACTTCCAAAGTTTCGATGGCCGGATCGACCAACACCAAACCTGCAACCAGCTTAGGATGGGCAGCAGCGAATTGTCGAACTACCCAGCCCCCGTAAGAGTGCCCAACCAAGATAAGCGGTTTCGTAATTTGATGAGAGGCGATTAATTGTTTTAAATCTTCAACATGCTCAGTTAAATTAAGCACATGATCACGCGCTGGCGATTTGCCGACACCGGCACGCGAGTAAATAAGAATCTGAGCATTTTTTGCGATGCTAGGCGCGACTCTTTGCCACACACTCAAATCACTCACAAAACCCGCCTCGAAGATCACGGCATAAGGGCCATCACCTGATTTAACGCTGTGTAGCTTGCCCCCTGCGACTGCAGTGAGCGGCTCTACTTCTTGTGCTGAAGTCGACATGATGATGCTGCAAAAAACAAGCACCACCGAAAACAATTTTAATATTGAGGTTTTCATAATTTTCCTAACGATAACAAAGAGGCAAAAAGTAACAGAACGATGCGTAAATAATGTGCGCCAACTAACCAGCACAAAACCACAAAACGCATATGCTACTTATGTAACATGCTGCAAGTGTAGCATAGATTAATCGTTGGTGCGAAATTTTTTATTTCGTCGCTGAAAGACACTATAAGAATGGGACTTTAAACAAGTCCAACCGCAAATTGGCGATGTAATTGCTGAATGAATAAATACCCCTAGCCTCTCCCTGACTAAAGTACAATCACTGCTCCTGGTTTTGGTGAACACTGGATCAGTCTATGGACAAAAAAAGCCTTTCTGAACGCGAAATCTGCAGCAAGTACATTACCCCTGCGGTAATTGACGCTGGTTGGGATTCGCACACCCAAATCCGCGAAGAAGTTAGCTTCACCAAAGGCCGCATTATTGTGCGTGGCAAGTTGCATACACGTGGCGAACAAAAACGCGCAGACTATATTCTCTACCGCAAGAAAAATATTCCCATTGCCGTCATCGAAGCCAAAGACAACGAACACAGCGTCGGCGATGGCATGCAACAAGCTTTGAATTACGCAAAAACTTTAGGCGTGCCTTTTGTAAGAAGCTACAACAAAACCGAGCCCATGCGCATCGCCGAATTCGACACCGAAAAAGCCTGGTGGGGCACGGCGGCAGACGGCTACGCCACGCGCACCGAAAACAGCCAAGCGTGGAAGGTAAGCATAGAGGACATCAAAGCGCGTAACTACAACTTAGATTGCAAAAACCCGCACGTCGGTGAACAAGAAATTCACGACCCAGAACAACTGTTAGCGCAGTGCGCCGCTATGCAAAAAGAAATGAGCGAGCTACGCAATCAGCTCAAAGACATCTTGAGCCAAGCATTGGGAAGAGAATCATGAGCAATTTAACCGTTATCGATGAACTGTATGGCCAGATCCGCGGCATCTTACAATTAGCCCGTCAACGCAGCTACCGTGCGGTCAATCTCGCCATGATCGAAGCATATTGGCAAATAGGGCAGCGTATCGTCGAACATGAACAAGCCGGAGAAGCGCGTGCCGCTTATGGGCAAAAAGTCTTGACCGAATTAGCCAGCAAACTCAGCGCCGAGTTTGGCAAAGGTTTCACCGCCAGCAATTTACGCAACTTTCGTCAGTTTTATCAAACTTTTACGCATCAAGAGATTTGCGACGCATTGCGTAGCAATTTGACGTGGACGCATTATCGGCAACTCATGCGCATAGAAAACCCCGCAGCACTCAGCTGGTATATGAACGAAACCGCCTACCTAGGCGGGAATGTGCGCGCCTTAGAACGTCAAATTAGCACACTGTTTTACGAACGCCTACTATCAAGTCAAGACAAAGCCGCCGTACAACACGAAGCGAGCACCCTGATCGCCACTCAAACGCCGAACGATGCACGCGACTTTATCCGTGATCCCTATATTTTGGAATTT
>JAIELM010000552.1 GCA_019752975.1 Undibacterium sp.
TTACTGGTTTCTTCCGCCAGCGCTAAAAAATAATGGGCGCCATTGTCTTTTGCTGGGTAATGCGCATTGTTTAAACACAAAACAGCATTCATCAAAACTTCGATCCAAGTGGCCCATTCCGGCGCTAAACAAGTTGCGAGCGCCTCGCTTTGCGGTGGTGAGGCAGAGCGTATTTTGGATGTGTGATTACTAGCACGGACGGTGGATGGAGGAAGTTCTAAATCATTAGGATCAATGTTCAATACGTAAGGACCTGTCGTCTTAGTTCTATAACTCAGAATCGAAAGTCCTTGCTGCTCTAGCGATGTGATATAGCGAAATAATTGGCGTGGCGATAGCGTTGGAAAATAGTCTTTAAGTGCCACAAAGTACAACTCGTTTGGATATGAATTTTGCAATAATCTTAGGAATTCTATGAGGCCTTTGCTTTTGGAAAGGTAAGGTTTACCACGATAGATAATGTGCATGAGTTGTGGTCGAGATAGACTGTTGATATTTTATTTATTCTGTCATAAGTGTCATCTTGTGTAAATGGTTTTAGGTGATAAGATTATCTTCAATTTATGGAATTTCTAGATGGGTTATGTTTATGTTTGCTAAGTTTTGCAATGGGCCGGTAGGGATGAGTAGAACGACTGTGCTTAGTTTACACGGGGATCTCTCATGTGTTGCTGGCACTTTATTCTTATTTGCATTGCTACTTAATTTATCTGCTTGCGTTTCATCGACGTTATCTGGAGCTGGAATAACTCAGACCGATATTAGTATTCCTAAATATGAACATGCTCCACCGCCGGTGTCAAAAATTTCTGAGATGAAAGACGGAATTTTTCTAGATGATGGTGAAATTTTAATAAAAACCCGAGGGAAGTCGTTTTTGTCAGTGTTAGATGAGGTTGCACGACTTCGACGTTTTAACTACACCGTTTTGATGGATATTTCGAAATTCTATGTCGACTATTTTGACTTGGATGATGGTTTAGCACTTAATCTCAAGACACACATGGGTGTCGCCAATAAGAAATTTTGGCAAACGGAGGTAAAACAACAAAAATTTAGCTCGATAGATGAATTTGTGAGTGCATCTGTTTTGGCAATCAAGGAGGCCTATATAGATTCCAATGATGCTGAATTGAGAGCACTAGCGAGGAATCTACGATATAAATGGACTGGTGATGGATTCGTTTTTTTTAGCCAGAACGATGTTAACGTAAGCATTGAAAAAAAGGTTTCTAATCGGCGTAAAGAAGCGAAAAAAGACAGTGCCGGTACCGTGGTAAGTGGACTAGGCGAGCTAAAAGATAATCTTGAAGGGTATAAAAAAATCTTCCTATTTAATCTTTCTGAGCGCGAAGTTTCGTTCTATATTTCTCGTCTTTTAGATATTCCCTATGCCTCATTTTCGCCAATTCGAGGGGCAGATTTACCTCGACGTGAGTCTTCACCCATACAGTCAGTTAACGTAGGTGGAGGAGGGGCTCCCAATGCGGATGTACCAGAAAAAATTATCACTGCGACCGACTGGCAGTTGAATGCCCAAACTACGGTACAGAATCCTGAAGTAAGCTCAAATCCCGTCAACAATGATGGTAGTGAACAAGCCCGCGTTGAAGCACAAAAGCGAAAGGAAGTAGCGGATAAAAAGAATGATTTGATGCAGATACGTTGGGTTTCGATTCCACAACAAAACGCATTAATAATTAAGGCAAAAAACATTTATTTGGAAAAAATAAGTGAGCTACTACATGCGATCGATTCTGACTACAAGCAGATTATTATCGAGGCAAAGGTGTTTCAATATAGCGCCTCTACAGCGAAAAAAATGGGTCTGGCTTTAGGTGAAATTCCCGGGAAGCTTGATATTACCAACACTATCGGCAATGCTGTTTTTTCGATTTCTAAGACTTTTGGTCCTGAGGTGGCTAATGCGCTTCCCGTTAATTTCTATTGGTTACCTGCAGCGGAACGAAGGTTTGCCCTATTGAGTGCGCTCTCGCTCTATGCCGCTGACAGTGTCGTCAGAGTGACTGCTGATCCTCGGATTTTGCTAAAACCCGGACAAATATCTACCTTGGATATAACCACGACGAAATTGGTGCAACCGGCAAGCTCTACTTCATCGAGCAATCAATATAGTCAGGTAACCACGCCCGTCCAAGTTGTGGCGGGAGTATTTTTTACCGTTAGACCGACCTTATTAAGCGACAATAAAATTCAACTGGATTTGTTTTTGCGACAAAGTGAATTTTCACCATCGAATGAAAAGAATGTCCTGATGGCGGTATCTCAAAATCAACTTAATACCAGCATTATCGCCAACCATGGCGAATTGATCTCACTAGGTGGTATGGAAAGTAAAAAATACTCCTTGGGTAAAACCGGCGTGCCCCAGTTAAAGGATTCCTCTCTTGTTGGTGGTGTATTTGGTGTTACAGATGAAGATGCAAATACTACCCACGTGGAATTTATGATTCGGCCATCAGTACATCAAATTGATGATCAACTAATTGTGCCAATTGAGAATGTCAATGCATTGAATCGTCGTGTGAATAAGCTTATAGACGAGCGCTGGGATGCTGGCAAGAAAAACCAGAGTACGCCTAGAAATGATGGAGGTGTGCGATGAATTATGCTAATCGAATTGTTTTACTTATTGGTTTATATTATTTATTTGCGCGATCAATGTCTGCCTGCGCCGCTGGCATTGAGGAAGTGAAATATGTAGGAATTGAAATCAGTGGTAGTGGGCAAAAAGCATTTTTGTATCAGCGTGGAAAAACAAATATTGTTGAGGAGCTGCAGAAAATTTCTTCACAAGACAAAATGCGTGCTCAAAGCTTCGAGAGTAGAAATGTGGGTATGGCGTCGGCATTGAGTGAAAACATGATTCCAAAGAAGGATATTCTCAGCATTGCCAACAATGTCGCGGAATTGTTTCAGATCGCCGTGGAGGTGCATAAAGTCGCGCCACAAAATATCTACATCGTGGGAAGCAGTGCGTTAGAAAAAAGTAGAAATTCTGGCGAATTATTTGTGATGCTACGCAAGCAGATTTTATCGTTGAAGTTGAGTTCTGCAAGGGAATTCGTTGCCATGTTGGAGCGAGAGAATGATGCACATATTTCTTTTTTAGGTGCACATCAGGAAGGTGTTTTTTCCTTGCTCGATGCTATTGATAGTCTTGGAAGTAATTCGGGGAAAAACATAGAAAGGAAAAATTCGATATTGATCGATATTGGTGCGGGAAATACCAAGTTGGCTTATCTTGTTCCGAATAAGGCCGGCACGAAATGGGTGCCTTATACCTATGAAATACCCTACGGCACTGACACTTTAGCGAAAAGACTCAGTACCTCAAATGATCCTAAATGCCATTTGGGACTTGCTGTCGAACTCTGTGATGATGTTTTAAGTGAGGCAGCATTTGAAAACTTCAAAACATCTATGCCGAGCACTGCACCGAGATTTTTTGAAACTACCTCGGGCGACTACAAGAACATTGTCGTCGTTGGCGGTACTTCATGGGCGGTAGCTCGGATCACACATCTTGCCGACATGTGTGACCCCTTCACTTCGATTAATTTGCGTGATGTTTTGAGCGCTCAAAGGCGCAGTAATCAATTGGAGACGACACTATCCGCACAAAGAATAACGGGAAAAGAGACCTGCAATGTGAGTGAAGATGTGCAAAAACTGCTGAAGACTTATTCAAGAAAATCGAGTGAGCTGAAGTCTGGAATTTTGCTACTTCAATGGATACTCGAGACCATGTCCGATAAGGCTTCTAGCAGTCTGCCATCGATTCGTCAAAGTGAGGCACGCT
>JAIELM010000287.1 GCA_019752975.1 Undibacterium sp.
ACACTCAGTGACCAAATACTGAACCTGGCCATCGAGTAAATCCAGCATCTCAAATTGTCTCTGCGCGACGCTATATTGATTTTTTAGCGCTGCAAAATCTTTTTGCCACACTAAGGATTTTGCGTAATCAGGAATTTGCTCTACCGTTTTGTGTCGCAAATTAAGATTGAGTATGATAGCTGACGAAAACAATGACTTATCGCAACCGGGTCCGCCGATGATATTAATTACTTTGGTGGGATACATGCGCATTTTATTGTCTTGAGTATGCCTCGCCGAGGCACCAGTTACTTGTACTGACATGATCATCCCCTTACACCGAAGCCATAGACAAATTCATGTTAGCACGTAAAACTCAGGCCAACAAAAAATTGCAGCAATATAAGCTGCCTTGAGCACCAAAAAAAGCAACAAAAAAAAGCCACACCATTTTGTGGTGTGGCCTTATTATTTACCAACTATCTCGAACAATTATCGACGATCGGTAAAAATCCGAATATTAATCAACGCGAATAACTTGATCGCCAATACGGAATTTTTCACGTCTGTCACCCATCAAGCCACGCAGATCGCGGATACTCAAATCACTAATTTCGTGCATACGAATTAGCAACGAAGCACCCACAGGCAAGTGATGGTGACGGATTTTACTAATCACCGGAGGCGCCACTTCCAAAGCACGGGAAAGTGCCGCATCGTTTTTCAGATGCAATTGTTTAATTAAAGTATCCAACAAGTTGTTGGGGTTATAGTCAAAGTCATCTGACTTAAGATCTAATAGATTTGCCATTTTTTCCTCACTCTTCACGTAATACAGCTTATATCTGTATGTATCAATACCAATGTGGCTTGATAGCTATTTTAATAAATAAATACATAGCAAAAAAGCCTCTATGCAAACGCCATACAAAATCTCTTTACATCAAAACCCAATCCAAACAAACAGCTTCAGAAAAAGCCCGACCCCATATTCATTGATCTACGTCAACTAAATACATCTTAGCATTGGCGGAAAGACAGGGATTTGAACCCTGGATACGTCAAAAACGTATGCCGGATTTCGAGTCCGGTGCATTCGACCACTCTGCCATCTTTCCCATGATCAAATATTTCTAATACTTGATTGTAGCAAAAATCACTTGCGAATGCCAGCATGTTTTTTAACACAATACGCATTTAAACGCTCGCCCACCTTACTATTTTGGTTTGACCCCCATAAAACACAAGGCCACACAAAGAATTTGCCTCTATAAACCAATACAGACGTAGACTTTAGAGGAAATGCTCTAAGAAAATGTGTACTCAAAAGCTAGATCTTGCAAACACAAATAAGCTTCAATTTTGCGGCAAATTCTATTTATAAAATTTTGCATGACACATTGACGTCACAATTCGAGATTATTGTCTGTTACAGACTATTTTAGCAAACTAAGCTCAAGAAAGAACTAGCAAATGCAGCATGGACACATGGATTTATCTATTTTTAACAATCGGGCGGTAACAAATATGGTAGCGCCAACAACAACTTGTCATGTACCGTCAGAAATTTTGCACCTTTTGCATCAAATTATCAATGAACGTTTATTAAATGCCTATTTTCAACCGATTATTCAAATGCAGGATGGACAGATTTTAGGCTACGAAGGTTTAATTCGTGGGCCTGTCGACAGTCCATTGCATTCGCCCATGAAACTTTTTCAAGCAGCATGGGAGCATAACTTAAGCATAGAAGTTGAGCACTTGTGTAGACGAATTATTTTGGAACAATTTAAACTACTTAAACTTCCCGGAAAATTATTCTTAAACGTCAGCCCAGAATGCCTATTGCAACGCGGTACTAGGCACGGCGAAACCTTAAACTACATTCATGAACTTGGAATCAATCCCAGCCGCGTCATCATAGAATTAACCGAATATCAGCCCACACATGACTATGCCCTATTGCAAGAGGCAGTCCTGCATTACCGAGAAATGGGGTTTGAAATCGCTATTGACGACCTCGGCGAAGGGTTTTCTAGTCTGCGATTATGGTCAGAATTAAAGCCAGAATTCGTTAAAATAGATATGCATTTTATTCAAGGTATAGAGCAAGATTCCGTCAAAATGCAGTTTGTACGCTCGATACAAAGCATTGCCGAGAAATCCAGTACACGCGTCATTGCTGAGGGTATAGAAACCTGCGCAGAGCTATTAGCAATCCAAAACCTTGGCATCGCTTGCGGTCAAGGCTATCACATTGCTAGGCCACACCCAAATCCGACCAGAGTCATTTCTGCTGAGGTAGTGAAGAGCTTATCTGCAAAACGCAAAAAATCCATGCCTCAAGTTGTTCCTAAATGCGAATCTAACGTGACCATTAAAAATTTAATCAAAGCACCGATGACGATTAACTCTTCGACGCTCAATAACCAGGTGGAAAATCTTTTTTTAGCAGACGCTAAGCTCAAAATCATTCCTGTGGTGGATGATTCGGTGGCAGTAGGAATAATCAATCGTCACAACATGATCGACCGATTTTCACGTCCATATCAGCGCGAACTCTATGGCAAGAAGTCGTGCAAGATATTCATGGATATTTGCCCCTTAGTGGTGGATCACAATACCAGCTTACAGCAAGTCAGTCATATGATTGTCGAAGCGGATTCAGATCAGCTCATCAATGGCATGATCGTGACCGAGGAAGGAAGATATTTAGGCTTGGCGACCGGTCCAGATTTAATGCGAGAAATCACCAAGATGCAAATTGAGGCGGCACGTTACGCCAACCCCTTAACCCAATTACCTGGCAATGTACCAATCAACGACAAAATCGACGAAATGATTCAAAGTGGCGAACCCTTTGTCGCCTGCTACTGCGATCTAGATCACTTCAAACCATTTAATGATGTGTATGGCTATCAACGCGGTGACGAAGTCTTACAACTGACTAGTCGCGTCATTCTTGCACACTGCGATCTACAGTCCGACTTTGTTGGTCATATCGGTGGAGACGATTTTATCATCCTATTTCGAAGTGAAAACTGGGAGCAACGTTGCCAACATCTGTTGGCCGAATTCGAGTCCTCGGTGACTGAGTTTTTTAGTAATGAAGACAGCATGAAAGGCGGTTATCTTAGCGAAGATAGGCAAGGGAAAAAAGTGTTTTACCCACTGATCAGCCTTTCGCTTGGCGTGGTCTTGTCAAAAGCTGGCACCTACTTATCACACCACCATATTTCAGTTGCCGCCGCAGACGCAAAAAAACAAGCCAAAAAAATTCATGGCAATAGCCTATTCATCGATAGACGCAAAGAGTTAGGAGTGAGGTAATCGCTATGGGGCGATTAAAAAAATCACCCCAAAGACAAAACTAAACTAGTACAACTAAACGCCTAATTTTTCCATACCACCCATGTAGGGACGCAATGCAGCTGGTATGATCACGCTACCATCGACTTGCTGATAATTTTCAAGCACGGCAACCAAAGTACGACCAACCGCCAAGGCGGAGCCATTTAAAGTATGCACAAGTTCGGTTTTACCTTGCGCATTACGAAAACGTGCTTGCATACGGCGAGCTTGGAATGCGCCCATATTAGAAATCGACGAAATTTCACGATAGGTATTTTGCGCTGGTAACCATACTTCCAAATCATAAGTCTTAGCTGCACCAAAACCCATGTCACCGGTGCATAAACTCATCACCCGATAAGGCAATCCGAGTTTTTGCAAAATCATCTCCGCGTGCCCAACCATTTCTTCTAATGCCTCAGCAGATTTTTCTGGATGCACCACTTGCACCAACTCCACTTTATCAAATTGGTGTT
>JAIELM010000522.1 GCA_019752975.1 Undibacterium sp.
TCCATTTGGGCACGTTAAATTATTGTGCGATGGTTATAGCATTAGCCTAGTTGTAGAACGGCAAAAAAATTTAACCTATCGTGTGATGACTTATGTCAATGGTTGTTTTAAGGGTTTGTGGTGTACAGAAAAAAATCAAGCGCCAGAATCAAAGTTTTTGCGTAAGGTGGTGAAGCCACATATCAGCCCTAAAAAACGTCAGCAACTAGAAAAACAATTCGGAAAACGCTTTGTACAGAAGGATGCCTTTTGCAATGGTTCAAGTACTTTTTTTATGCCCGATTGGGCGAGCGGAAAAGCAGCGTTAAATCATTTGTGTAAGGTGTGTGAGTCGATTAAGTTAGTTGAATAGGCGAATCATGAAACCCTTTTTAAATGCAGCCGATTTATACACATGGCAGATCAAGACTGTCCATGCCGCTATTCGTGATTTGGCGATGGATGATACGACGTATCGCGCATTACTACTAAGGGTGACGGGTAAGACCTCGTCAAAGGAATGTACATCGAGAGAGCGGCAATTGCTGCTGGAAGAATTTACCCGTTTGGGATGGAAGCAGAAGGCCAAGAAAGCGGGACGCGCTTTGCCCAAGGTGGCAGAAGACCGTATGCCACGTATGCGTAAGATAGAGGCGCTGTTAGCTGAGGCGGAACGGCCTTGGGCTTATCTTAAACCTTTGGTGGAGAATTTAGGTAAGAGTGATATTGCCTTTTGTGATGGGGCCGATTTGTCTAAGATTATTGCTGCTTTGGTGATCGATGCACAGCGGCATGGGAGAAAGACCCGATGACTAGTCAATCTGAACATGCAGCGCTGGCGCAATGTGACGGTGTTGTCACGGTATTGATACGACTAATTGGCGAGGCGGCGACCCTAAAACTATTGGAATGTAAGCACTTGGGTGGTGGTATCTTTTTATTTCCGAAGTCTGAACTACATCAAGGGGCGCAAAGTTACGCATATCTGGTTGATATTGTCGGTGTGAACAATACGCAACGACTTGTGGCATATTTTAATGGAGAGGAAGTGTACTTGCCTAAACTGACTCAAAGATATATTAAAGCCCGCAATAAAAGAATCGTTTTAGCATACAATAATGGAAAATCTTTGCGTGAATTAATACGTGAATTTGAGTTGTGTGACCGACAGTTGCGTAAGATTCTTAAGTATACGGACATGACCGATGCTGTGAAAACGGTGGTGGTGCAGGAAAGTTTATTCTAAGTGAAGGTTACTCTTTTAAGGAAAACGTAATGGCCTTATACCCGTGCCGTGAATGCAATAAGCCAGTGAGCACAGAATCCCAAAGCTGTCCAAGCTGCGGAGTGCCAAAACCAACGATGAGAACAGGCAGTGTTCAAGCGACGAAAAATAAGAGTCGTCTCCCCATTCTGCTCCTTATTTTTATCGTCATCGCCGTACT
This sequence comes from Undibacterium sp., assembly GCA_019752975.1. Taxonomy (GTDB): domain Bacteria; phylum Pseudomonadota; class Gammaproteobacteria; order Burkholderiales; family Burkholderiaceae_D; genus Undibacterium. The sequence goes on from JAIELM010000522.1 coordinate 1,425, forward strand.
TTTCGCAGGCTTAGGTCGAAAACGTGATGTCGCCGCACCAAGCGGAAATCAGCAACAGATAACGGTTGTTGACGATGGTAAGAGTAAGGCTAAGAGGGAAATTGAAAAGTCTATGGCTAAGAACAGTACTAGTGTGTATAGCGTGGATAGTAAAGAGAACGAGACAAGAAAGGCAGATCAAAAGGCATATGGAAACGGTGCACTTGCAGCATTGGCTTGTATCGAGCATGAAACGTCTTGTACAAGCTATGACCTAGAACGTCATTTAAAAGGATTGCCGATTGGTTGGGTGGAAGCTGCACTTGGCACGCCACAAAACGAACAACGCTTAAGTGCTGGGCACTACTATTATTGGAATGTTGTACTTGATGAAGGCGGTCGATTGCACACTTATAAGTTGCAACTTCAGTATAGTTCGGAATGTAGCACAGGATTTATTCATACTGATGTCGCCTGTACTTTTAATTTTTATGGTTGAATGGTATCGGTAAAATTTCTCCACTAGTTCTCCCACTAAATAAAAACCGCTTATAAATGGCGGTTTTTTTTCGTCCAGTGAACTTGTTCCACTGGGGCGAAGGCAGCGCTCTACTTACACTAAGGTCTTGATAATTTAGTTTGTTTAGAACCCTAGAATTTAGTAAGGAGCATACTATGAAAATTCCCCGCATGCTGGATTGGTCGATCATCGCTTTGGCGCTGTCGGCCATCATTGCCCTCTTCTTCCCGCACCAACTCCCCGTCAGTTTATACAAGCTCAGTCTAATTTCTTTGGCTGGCGTAGTTGGCTATTGGCTAGATCGTTCGCTCTTTCCCTATGCGCGTCCTGATCGCTTTCATCCCAGCTTGGAAGAGGACGACGAGTTTTTAACAGAAAACAGTTCCATGTTTGATGTGGATTGCTGCATACAAAATGATTTACTGTTTGTCGGTGCACAGATGCGCCGCGCTGTGATTGTGGCCGCTGCCATGATTGCGGTCAGTTTGGGGGCGTAATGTTGCGCTTGCTTACATGCCTAGCTTTAGCCTTGAGCTTGGGCAGTAGCTTTGCCCAAGATGTGCCACGCTCGGCTGTGCCTTATCGTGCGCAATTGACCCGCATTGCACACAGTGAGTGGGGCTTGGATGCGCCTGTGGCGACGTTTGCAGCGCAGCTACAGCAGGAAAGTGGCTGGAATCCGCAAGCGGTGTCTAAGGTTGGGGCGGTGGGCATGGCGCAGTTTATGCCAGCCACTGCAAGATGGTGGTGTAGTAAACAGGGTTGGGGGCTACTTGAGTGTACGCCCCGTAATCCTGTCTGGGCGATGCGTGCGCTTGTCCAATATGATCTTTGGCTGTCGAATCAAATCCAGTCAATTAACCCTTGCCAAAGAATGGCTTTTGCTTTGTCTGCTTATAACGGTGGCTTGGGTTGGGTGTTTCGTGATCAAAAAAAGGCAGGCGGTTTAGGCAAGGATTTTTTGACTTGGTTTGACTCTGTAGAGCGAGTCAACGCGGGACGCTCTGCTGCTAACTTTAAAGAAAATCGAGATTATCCTCAGCGCATTTTGATGCTCTATGAGCCGCGTTATGTGGTGGCTGGCTGGGGTGTGGGAGCTTGTCATGATAAATAAATTACGGCTTGCTGAACGCTTTAAATCTCCCCTTGCCCCCCTTTTTCAAAGAGGGGAATTGGGTAGTGCTTACTTTTTAGTGTTACTTGGTTTAGTGCTGGTAGCGCTCTTTTATTGGTGGCGTTGCGTCTCTTTAGAGGGGCAATTGGTGCAGATTAAGACGCAGCATAAGCAGGAAGTGGCCGCCGCCGATAGCGCGGCCGCTAAGCGTGTGCTGGAAGCCAATGATAGGGCTGATGTCTTATTTGTGCAGTTGTCGCACACCGAACAAACACTCAAAACCCTCTCACAGGAGAAGCAACATGCGATCGTTAACCATACCACTGGGCGTACTTGTTTTAACGCTCCCCTTGTGCGCGTGCTCAACGCTACAACCAGAAGTCAAACTTCATCCTTGCCCGCGTCCTCCCCCGTCCTTGATGCAGGAGATGATGCCGTTGCCACCGATACCGACCTCGCGCCTTGGATCGTCAACGCCCAAGAGCAATACGAAGTCTGTCGAGCACGATTGAAGGTTTTAATAGATTGGCATACATCAGAAAAGGAAGTTCATGAACATTGAATTTTCGGGAGCGCAGATTGCGCTGGTGGTACTCAATTTACTGCTACTTTGTCTGGCTTTTTTTGTTCGTTTGTGGATGACGCGCCAGCAAGCGGATGTAGATAGTTTAAAACAAAAACATGCTGCCTTGGCGGATCAATTTCACGCTTATCAATTGCAGTGCGCGGAACAGTTTGCCCAAAAAACAGAACTGCTGC
>JAIELM010000288.1 GCA_019752975.1 Undibacterium sp.
ACGAAAAATTCTAATGGATCAAACACTTAACAACGACTTTAGCGGTCAACTGCCGTTTCTAGGTTCAATATGCTAAAGAAAATCAATCTCAATCAGTTGCGAAAAGGGATGTACATTCAAGAGCTCTGTACGTCTTGGATGAGCTCGCCATTTTGGCAAAAATCCTTCTTGATCGAAGATAACATAACCATAGAGAAAATTCGTAACGCTGGTGTCGAGGCAATGTGGATTGATACTGACAAAGGTTGCGACGTATTGGCCGCAGTTGAGGTGCTTGAGAAAGACCAAGTTTCCACCCCCACGCCTATCGAAGTGTCGACGTCGCAAGCGGTAGAGCGGCGGGTTTTGAGCGAGGTGCTGAGTGTTTCTATGGATGCTGAATTAGGGCGGGCGGCGAAAATTGTTGGTAAATCCAAGTCGGCGGTTTGCACCATGTTTGGCGAAGCTCGTATGGGTAAGGCAATCGATGCAGAACAAGCGATGTCATTGGTTGAAGAAATTGCCGAATCAGTGATGCGAAATCCTGGGGCCTTGATCGGTTTGGCGAGGCTCAAAACGGTAGATGATTATACCTATATGCATTCGGTGGCGGTGTGTGCACTGATGATCTCATTGGCGAGGCAGTTGGGATTGAGTGACGATGTGACGCGCGAATTGGGACTGGCTGGGCTGTTGCATGATATAGGAAAAATGCAAATTCCTTCTGCGATATTAAATAAGCCTGGCAAGCTCACCGACGAAGAATTTGTTTTGGTTAAGGCGCATCCTCGACACGGCCATCAGATGTTATTGGAAGCGAAGGAGATCAGTGAAATTTCTTTGGATGTTTGCTTACATCATCACGAAAAAGTCGATGGCGGTGGCTATCCTGAGGCTTTGTCAGGCGAGCAAATTAGCCTGTATGCAAAAATGGGCGCCGTATGCGATGTCTACGACGCGATTACTTCTAATCGACCGTACAAACAGGGGTGGTGTCCAGCAGAGTCGATTAAGAAAATGTCGGAATGGAGCAAAGGCCATTTTGATGAAAAAGTTTTTCAAGCCTTTGTCCGTAGCATAGGCATTTATCCAGTTGGTACGCTGGTCAAGTTACAATCTGGTCGACTGGGGGTGGTGATTGAACAGCAGGTCGGTAAATCTTTGTTATTGCCTAAAGTGAGGGCGTTTTTTTCTACACGATCAATGGCGTTTATTTCCCCTGTTTTGCTCGATTTAGCGGGTCCAGGAAACCAAGATAAGATTGTTTCTAGAGAGGACGCCAGTACTTGGGGACTAAAAGATATTAGCCGTTACTGGCTGGGTGACGCCGCTGGGCAGAATTGATCAAAAGACGCTTTCATGAAAAAAAAATTGAGTATTTTGTTGAGCAACGATGATGGCTATCTTGCGCCCGGTTTGGTGGCTTTGGCACAAGAGCTGCAAACTTTTGCCATACTCACTGTGGTAGCGCCAGATAGTAACCGTTCGGGTAGTTCCAACGCGCTTACTTTAGATCGACCACTCACCGTCTCGCGAGCAGATAATGGCTTTTATTTTGTCAATGGGACTCCATCGGATTGTGTGCACATTGCCTTGACTGCTCTAATGTCGGAGCGCCCGGATTTAGTTATTTCTGGGATTAATCAGGGACAAAATATGGGTGATGACACCTTATATTCTGGTACAGTTGCGGCGGCGACTGAGGGCTATTTGTTTGGCGTTCCGGCGATTGCCTTTTCTCAGGTGGATCGCGGATGGACTCACTTAGAGGATGCTGCTAAATGGGCTAAAAATTTGGTGTTGCGTCAGTTCCCATCTCTACCTACACCTTTTCTGCTCAATGTAAATATACCCAATTTAGCTTATGAAGAGATTAGGGGTTTTCAGGTGGCACGCCTAGGTAAGCGGCATATGTCAGAACCGGTTATCGTCAGCGAGGATGAAGATGGCCAAACGATTTATTGGATAGGCCCGGCCGGAGCCGCCAAGGACGCGAGTGAAGGGACAGATTTTGCGGTGACATCGAAGGGATATATCGCCATTACCCCCTTGCAGGTGGACATCACGAATGTGAAGCAGTTAGCTTTATTGGACATGGACTTGGTATGAGTGTAAAAGAACCGCGTTTTCCATTATCTTTGTCGGCGGTCGTCGATCAGAAAGAGAACATGGTTCCCAAAAATAGAATGGCTACAACACAAACCGCCATTAAAAATGCGGCTCATTTTTCAGATGAGCGAAAGGCGCAAGCAGCTTGGCGTCCCAAATCGGTACATGCATCTACACCTAGCTCAGCAGGTCCAGTAAGCCAAAAGATGAATTCGCCTAGCCATGCAAGTACGGTGCCGAGTTCATCAGGCATGGTATCTGATCGGGTACGTCAAGCAATGGTGGCACGGGTAGCACAAAAAGGAGTTTTAGATAAAATAGTATTAGCCGCTCTAGAAGCGGTTCCTCGGCATTTATTTATCGATTCTGGCTTGTCCAGTCAGGCTTATATCGACGCTTCACTTCCTATCGGACATCATCAAACTATTTCACAGCCTTATATTGTGGCGCGCATGATAGAAATCATGCGCAATGGCAGGACCTTGAACAAGGTTTTAGAAATAGGTACGGGCTGTGGTTATCAGGCGGCTGTCTTGTCTTTGGTCGCGCAGGAAGTTTTTTCGATAGAACGCATTAAGGGACTTCATGAATTGGCAAAAAATAATTTGCGACCGATGCGGATTGCGAATATACGCTTGCATTATGGTGATGGAACACTAGGTTTAACCCAAGTTGCCCCATTTGACGGTATCATATTGGCAGCGGCTGGAATAGCAGTGCCACAAGCCTTATTGGAACAATTGGCTGTAGGTGGACGTTTGATCGCCCCCGTAGGCAGTAAAAATCAAGTGCTGCAATTGATAGAGCGTATTAGTGTTGACGAGTGGAGTAGCAGCGTACTTGAGCATTGCCATTTTGTGCCTTTACGTTCCGGGATAGTTTAAGTCATTTAAGACATATGCAAAATAAAGGTTGAGTTAAGCATGATCAAGAAGCACATTTCAAATTGGACAGTCATTTTTCTCGTGCTCAGTTCAGCACTTTTGGCAGCATGCGGAAGTACACCCAACAAAGCTCCAGTCGTAGAGCGTAGCGATGTTCCAGTAGAAGTTTCTAAGCCTACCGAGGTTCCGACCACTAAACCACCGGGAGAACCTCGGCCAACTTATACGGTGAAAAAGGGAGACTCTCTCAAACGTATCGCCATCGATCTTGGTATCAGTTATAACGACCTGCTTGCTTGGAACAATATCGCTAATCCCAACGACATTAAAGTCGATCAAGTGCTCTGGATAGGCGCGCCGGATGGCAGTGCAAAAACTAGCGCGGTGAGCAGCAGCTCTGGGGCGGAGATCAGAAATCTTAATCCGATTAATTCCGCTACCAATAAAACCTCCCCTAGAGGCGACAAACGTCCATACTCAGAAGCCAATTTGGCCGAGTTACAAAAAGCGGAAGCAAACAATAACGCCGTTGTGGTAAGCAAGACTGAGACTCCTGCGCCTGCTAAGCCGAATGAGAAAGTGGCGGTAGTGCCCGCACCTGAAGCGATTGCATGGATCTGGCCAACCAATGGAAAAGTGCTGAGCGATTTTGAGCAGCAAAAAAAAATAGGGATTGACCTTGGCGGTAAGGAAGGACAACCGGTATTTGCGGCAGCCGCTGGAACTGTCAGCTATGAAGGCAAAGCGATCCGTGGCCTAGGTAATTTGTTGATTATCAATCACGCGAATAATTATTTGACTGCGTATAGTCACAAT
>JAIELM010000365.1 GCA_019752975.1 Undibacterium sp.
GATCCACGCGACAATAGATGCAATTTCCTCAGGCTCAGCTAAACGTTTTACTGGAATACCAGAAACGATTTTTTCTAATACGTCGGGGCGAATAGCACGCACCATATCCGTACCAACATAACCCGGAGAGACTGTATTGACCGTGACGCCTTTAGTTGCGACTTCTTGCGCTAAAGCCATAGTAAATCCATGCAAACCAGCTTTAGCCGTGGAATAATTGGTTTGACCGAATTGACCTTTTTGTCCATTAACGGAAGAAATGTTAATGATACGTCCCCAACCGCGATCAACCATGCCTTCTATCACTTGTTTAGTAACATTAAACAAGGAATTGAGATTGGTATCAATAACCGCGTCCCAATCAGCCTTGCTCATTTTACGAAATTGCCCGTCCCGGGTAATGCCCGCATTATTCACTAGGACATCGATCTCACCAACTTCTGCGCGTACTTTTTCGAAGGCGGCACGGGTAGACTCCCAATCGGAGACATTCCCTTCAGATGCATGGACATCCAATCCTTCTGCACGCATATCGGCTAACCACTTATCCTTACGTGGAGAATTTGGTCCGCAGCCGGCGACCACGGTATAACCCGCTGTACATAAACGTCTGCAGATCGGAGTTCCAATTCCACCCATACCGCCAGTGACATACGCAATTCGTTTTGACATGCTAGTTCTCCAAAGTTTTTTAAAATGATAAAAGTTTGCTGTGATTATTCAGTTCATTTCTTCAGCTCGTTACGCCAACCTATTTCCCACCATATTTCTCCAACTCATTTCATATATCGTCTTTCCTTCGGCCTCCAAGCAGAAATTCACTATCTCAACTTAGGACACAAAGTACAGCGCTTTACAATACTAGGACTTACGCAAAACAGACGCTGGCCTTGTTGCTATCGCCTTATCGAACTCAAGTACTAAAGTACTGCCTTCGGCTCTGCGTCTAGCCAGCGCAATTTTGCGTATGTCCTAATTACTAAACGAATTGCTACTCCAGATTCCCGCATTCGCGAGAAAGACAGCATAAAAATCAAGATGAATACGGTATTTCCCTACGCCCGCACTTTGACATAACGCCCAGGTGCTGGTTCTATCTCACTATAAACTACACTGGCGACTTTGTTTCCGAATTTTGTTGGTGCCTTGACTAATTTACCGCCATGTTCCGATAAAAACTGCGCCCACTCAGGCCACCAGCTACCAGCATGCTCAGTTGCACCTGCCAACCATGCTTCTGGATCAGATGGCAAACTAGCGTTCGACCAGTAACTACGTTTATTTTTTGAAGCAGGATTAATGACGCCAGCAATATGTCCTGAGGCTCCTAAGACGAAGCGATTTTGACTCTTCTCTTTAGGATTTAATAGTTTGCAGGAAGCGTAGGCTGCATGCCAAGGGACGATATGATCTTCTTTGGAGCCAAAAATAAATACTGGTGCGGCGATTTTACCCAAGTTCACCTTATTGCCCGCCACTTGCAATTTTCCGGGTATCTTCAGACTGTTTTCCAAATAGGTATTTCGCAGGTACCAGCAAAACATAGGACCAGGTAAATTGGTGCTATCTGAATTCCAATACAGCAAATCAAATGCGGGAGGTTTTTGTCCTTTGAGATAATTGGACTGTACATAATTCCACACTAAATCATTAGGACGTAGACTAGAGAAAGTGCTGGCTAATTCTCTAGCTGGCAGTAATCCGCCATCACCTAGCGTTCTTTCACGTAAACTCACTTGCATTTCATCGATAAAAACATCTAACACGCCAGTTTCAGAAAAATCCAACAAGGTGGTTAGCAAGGTCAGACTGCTGGCCGGATAAATGTCACGATCAGCTAATACAGCTAAAGCGGTTGAGACAATCGTGCCGCCTACGCAAAAACCAAACACATTAATTTGTTCTTGCTTGCTGATACCCTGCACCACTTCTATGGCTTGGATTGCGCCCTGCTCCACATAATCGTCCCAAGTAACGTCCGACAAGGATTCATCAGGGTTCGCCCATGAGACCAAGAAAACAGTATGTCCTTGTTCGATGGCGTAGCGCACCAGAGAATTCTCGGGCTGTAAATCAAGAATGTAATATTTATTGATACAAGGTGGCACCATCAACAAGGGACGTTGATGTACCGTTTTATTCAGCGGCCGGTATTGAATTAATTGGAACAAGCGATTTTCAAACACCACTGCTCCTTCAGTGGTCGCCACATTTTTACCCACTTCAAAAGCCGCTTCATCGGTAAGAGATATCCTTCCTTTCTGCATATCACCTATCATTTGCCCTAGACCTTGCATCAGACTCTCACCACTGGTTTCGACTAACTTGGCTTGGGCTTCTGGGTTGGTCGCCAAAAAATTGGCGGGAGACATGGCGGCGATCGTCTGTTCGACCGCGAATTTAATTTTTTGACGTTTTTTTTCTGGCCCTTGTACCGCGTCAGCCAGCAAATTTAAAAATCGTGCGTTGAGCAAATAACTCGCCACATTGTAAGCATGATTGCTTTGTTTTTGCCAATCGGGGGAAGAAAATCGTCTGTCATTTATTTGCGGCAATTTGGAGGCGAGGAAGTCTTTCCATAAATTGCCTAACTCCAAAAAATACTCTGCTTGCAAACGCGCCAAAACCGTTGGATCTATGTCAGCACCAAATTGTTGCAGCATTTCATGCATAGAGAATTCGGGCTTCGTGAATCCGGCACTCATCCAATCGGGGCTAGGATTGGGGAACATATTGGGAAACATCTTCTGAAATGCGTCACTCATCGTGCAGTTTTCCTGTTTTTAGCGTATTGTCGCGGTCTTATTGAGCGCTGGTTTTATCAACTTCGCTTATTATCTTAAACTTAGGTCAGAATCACCCAGCTGACAATTTCGAATTCTATGGCTTTCTTATATCTTATCTCAATCGCGTGGATTTATGTGGTACTGCTGATGTCTTTAGCAGAATCTTCTGTCATTGCGGGCATTTTAACGTTTATTTTTTACTGCATCATTCCCCTGTCCTTAGTGATTTACATTCTGCGCTCCTCGGCTCGCAAACGTAAAAAATTCGAGGACAATAAAAAATAAGCCCGACACAAAATTGACCCAACTTGAATAAGCAAGCACAACAACGTCAAAGCGGCTTTGTCCAAATCCTATAAATTCTATAAATCCTATTCCTATTCCTATTAATCCATCCAAATCAGACTGGCCATTCTTCCTGTAACGTGGTCACGCCGATAAGAATAAAATAGATCTCGGTCTATCACAGTGCAATACTCGCCACCATAAACATGCGTAACGCCCAAATCCAACAGGATCGCGCGAGCCAAGCCGTAAATATCGGCAACATACTTATTCGGTGTCGCGATAGGCTGGAAATGAAGCTCTGCGTTTTTCACTTGCTTGGAAAAAGCGGCTAACACGTCGGCACCTACTTCAAAGGCATGAGCGCTAATGGCGGGTCCCAACCAAGCGCTTAAATTCTGCGCGCCTTGCTCTCGCAATTGGCGCACTGTGGCCTGCACTACTCCGCCAGCCAAGCCGCGCCAGCCAGCATGTATAGCTGCTACATGACACCCTACACTATCACTCAATAAAATCGGTAGACAATCTGCGGTAAGTACCGCGCAAACCGTTTTTGAACGTGAAGTCCATGCGGCATCGGCGCGAGTTTCGCCCTGCACTTGTGCCATATCGACTGCCATATTGCCATGCATTTGTGTAAGGAATGTGACAGGCGCAGGAAGCAGTGCATTTAACATGGCACGGTTAGCCGTCACATGCTCCATATCATCGCCCA
>JAIELM010000500.1 GCA_019752975.1 Undibacterium sp.
TGTTGGATGCAGATACTGATTTGACCTCATTGGTACAAGACTTGGGTTTGCCCTTGATCGTTAAACCACCTCACGAGGGTTCAACCATTGGCATTACCAAAGTAAGCGCAGCGGATCAATTGGCTGGTGCTTATGCGTTGGCTGGGCAATTTGATGAAGAAGTGTTGGCGGAAGAATTTATCCAAGGGCGAGAATTAACCGTCGCTATTTTAGGTCGTGGTAAGCAGGCGTATGCCTTGCCATTGATCGAGATCGTTGCACCAGGCGGGAACTACGACTATCAAAATAAATATTTTAGCGACGACACTAAGTATTTATGCCCGGCACCGATTTCTGCTGATTTGACCGCGGAGATTCAGGCAATGTGTGTGGCAGCCTACCGTGCTGTTAATTGCGAAGGTTGGGCGCGTATCGATGTGATTGTACGTGAGAGCGACAATAAGCCATTTTTGATCGAGATTAATACTTCACCAGGTATGACGGGGCACTCCTTAGTTCCAATGGCAGCGAAAGCAGCGGGTATGAGTTATGAGGATGTGTGTGTAGAGATTCTAGAAACAGCACGCCTTAAAATTAAATAAGTGAGACAAAGTTTGCAACACAATCAGCTACACAGTTAGTAAAGAAAAGTTTTGAAAACCGAATTGAAGACACCACTATGGCAAGACCATAAGCTGCTCAACACCATCGCTAATGCCTTATTTGGATTGGTGACTTTGGCTGTGCTGCTTTGCGCTTTGTGGTGGGGAATACATAGACCCTTGTTTTCTTTGGTCAGTGTCAGAGTAGAAGGATTTGAGCAACGCGACTTACGACATGTGAATGCACTCACTATACGTGATCAAGCGTTGCCACAAATTGCAGGGAATTTTTTTACCGCTAACATAGATGATATTCGCCGTGCTTTTGAAGGTGTGGCGTGGGTTAGGCAAGCGAGCGTACAAAGAGTTTGGCCAAATAAGTTAGTCGTGACGCTGAAAGAACATGAAGTACTAGGAACATGGGGTGAAGACGAGCGTTTAATCTCTAGTAATGGCGATATTTTTACCGCCAATTTGGCCGAAGCGGAAGAAGACGGTAAGTTGGTGGAATTGATGGGCCCGGTCGGCAGTGAAAAAGAAGTGTTGCAACAGTATAGAAAGTTTTGTGAGTGGTTTAAGGTACTTGGTTTAGTCCCAGAGAGCGTCCAATATTCTAGTCGCTACGCATGGACGCTTAAACTCGATAATGGCCTAAGAGTTGAACTGGGTAAGGTGCAAGATGTGAACGGATTGAAAAAAAGAGTGGATCAACTCATTACCGTCTATCCACAATTAGTAACGCGATTGCAGGGCAATATTGTGAGCGTGGATATGCGCTATCCCAACGGATTAGCATTGAAGACCAATAACACGACCGCCCCTAAAAAAGCGCGCTGAAAAATGATCAAAGAGATTTTACGCAAGTAAATTTACGCAAGTGAAATGATATGACAAAAGACGCAAAAAATTTAATCGTTGGTTTAGATATCGGTACTTCGAAAATCGTCGCTGTGGTGGCAGAAATCATGCCCGATGGACGACATGAAGTCATCGGCTTAGGTCAGCATGAGTCCAAGGGCTTGAAGAAGGGTGTGGTCGTCAACATTGAGGCGACCGTTGAATCGATACAGCGTGCTCTAGAAGAAGCAGAGCTCATGGCGGACTGCAAAATCCGCAATGTATACACCGGTATCGCTGGCAGTCATATTCGTAGCTTTAACTCCAGTGGCATGGTGGCGATTAAAGATAAAGAGGTTACTGCGGCCGACGTTTCACGTGTGATAGAGACTGCCAAAGCGGTGAATATTCCGACCGATCAACAGTTGCTACACACCTTGCCGCAAGAGTTCATCGTCGATAGTCAAGATGATGTGCGCGAACCTATAGGCATGAGTGGCATACGCTTAGAAGTCAAAGTGCATATCGTTACTGGTGCAGTTTCGGCGGTACAAAATATCGTTAAATGTGTGCGTCGTTGTGGTTTGGAAGTCTCCGATTTGATTTTGCAACCGATGGCATCGGCCGACGCGGTACTGACCAATGATGAAAAAGAGCTGGGCGTTGTTTTGATAGATATCGGTGGCGGTACCACTGATGTGGCGGTGTTTAGCGAAGGTGCGATACGGCATACCGCAGTGATTCCTATCGCAGGCGATCAAATCACTAACGATATCGCGATGGCCTTGCGTACGCCGACTTCGGAAGCTGAAGAAATCAAACTACGTTACGGCGTAGCCAAGCAAGTTTTGGCCGATCCCGCTGAATCGATAGAGGTGCCAGGCTTGGGTGATCGCGGACCGCGTTCGCTTTCTCGTCAAGCCTTGGCAGCGGTGATCGAACCACGGGTGGAAGAGTTATTCGCGTTAGTGCATCAAGTGGTACGCGAATCCGGCTATGAAGATGTGCTCTCATCGGGCATCGTTTTAACTGGCGGATCTGCCACTATGCAGGGCATGGTCGAGCTCGCTGAGGATATATTTCTCAAGCCCGCACGCCTAGGTATGCCAGTGTACACAGGGCAGTTAGCGGATGTGGTGCGCAGTCCACGGTATGCCACAGTTTTAGGTTTGTTGTTGGAAGCGAAGAAGCAGTATATGCGTGGTCACATTGTCACACGTCAAGCAGGATCAACTGGGGCGGTATGGCAGCGCATGAAAGAGTGGTTTCAAGGGAATTTCTGAGGTCTTATTTGTTTTTTTGGTGGTGATTTGCCGCATTTTTTTACAATTAATGTGGGTAATCATTTTATAATGCTGTGAAATACAGTTTTCATTCGCTAGCCATCACATAGGGTGAGGATTAGCGACTGAAAACTGCCTACTGGGAGGATTCATGATGGAGTTCAATATGGTTGATAACGCTACACAAGGCACAGTGATTAAAGTCGTTGGTGTCGGTGGCGCAGGCGGTAATGCAGTGCAACACATGATTAACAAGGGTGTGTCTGGGGTGGAGTTCATCGCCGCCAATACTGACGCACAAGCCTTGAGTCAGTCACAAGCGCATAACGTAATCCAAATCGGTGCCACTGGTCTAGGTGCTGGGATGAAGCCCGAAGTAGGTCGTCAACTGGCAGAAGAATCACGTGCCAGAATTGAAGATGCGTTGCGCGGCGCACATATGGTATTTATCGCCGCTGGTATGGGTGGTGGTACTGGCACAGGAGCTGCTCCTGTGGTCGCACAAATCGCCAAAGAATTGGGCGCTTTGACTGTGGCCGTTGTCTCTAAGCCTTTCTCTTATGAAGGTAAGAAATGCATGGATCTCGCGGATGAAGGTCTAGAAGCTTTATCAAAACATGTCGATTCTCTGATCATTATTTTGAATGAAAAACTAGAAGAAATTTACGAAGATGACAGCATGATAGAGTGGTTAGGTCATGCCGATAATGTCTTGAATAATGCGGTCGCCGGGATCGCTGAAATCATCAATGTACCAGGTCACATTAACGTTGACTTTAACGACGTTAAAACCATTATGGGTGAACAAGGCAAAGCCATGATGGGGACTGCCACCGCTTCAGGTATAGATAGAGCACGCATCGCCGCCGAGCAAGCAGTGGCCTCGCCGCTATTGGATGGTATTGATCTCTCCGGCGCTCGCGGCGTGTTAGTTAATGTCACTGCTAGCCGTGGCTTAAAAGGTAAAGAGATCAAAGAAGTCATGGCAGCTGTACGCGCCTTCGCAGCACCAGACGCTTCCATCGCTCAAGGTATCGCCTACGACGATAGTATGGGTGATGAAATCCGCGTGACAGTAGTA
>JAIELM010000451.1 GCA_019752975.1 Undibacterium sp.
TAAACCAACTAAATCGGGCTTGCGGTCAAGTGCGGCTTGGTAAATACGGAAGGCTTGGCCTGCGTTACCACTTATGTCTAACGCCACATTACTATCATTGAATGCGAGGCGTTCCACATTGGTGAGGGTATCTGTCCCCTGCGCATTGTCTTTTTCCACTGACACGCTGCCCGAGGGATTGCGGGCAATCGTATAGTCTTGGTGGTTGACTGCGTAACGAACGATATCCATACCAGTTCCACCATCGATATTATCATTGCCAGAGCTACCGACAACGATGTCATCACCCGCCAAAGCCTTAATGTTCTCGTCGCCAGACGAACCTAGCAGGAGGTCGTTGCCACCACCACCTTGTTGTTCCGCGCCGACGCCCCGAACTTGAATAAAAGTCGTATACACATTGTGGTTATTTTTATTGTCGGAGAGGGTATAAGTGAAACTGTCTGCGGCAGCAAACAAAGCCTTAGGAGTATAAGTAAACTCTCCGGTATCTGACAGCACAAGACTACCATTTTTTGGTAGGGCCAAAACAGTATAATGGACTAGCTCACGAGTCGTATCGCTGGGGTCAGGTAGTGTCGTGGTGATACTGGTGTCTTGATCTAAAGCGATACTCAGATCAGCGCCTAAGGCATTCGTGGCTAGGACCATGCTCTGGTCCGCAAATTGAAATTTTTCGATGTTGAGTAAAGTATCAAAACCGGCTTTGCCATCTCTTGCGCTCACAAAGACTTGACCAAAGCTAGAGCTAATAAAATAGTCATTGCGTGACCCGGCAAAAGTCGCGGTATCCACGCCAGCACCACCGTCAATCCAGTCATTCCCTTTGCCACCCGTGAGTTGATTGGCTAGCTCGTTACCGACTAAGACATCATCGTAGTTAGAACCAATCGCATTTTCTATCCATGTCCCGACTCCTAGGCCCAAATTATTGGTCGCTAATGTGCCATTAGCGGTAACGCCAACGCTACTCAAATGCGCGGGATTTAAGTCAAGAGCGATGCCGACAGCGGAACTAGAACTTTCTATCGTATCGATACCTCCGTCGTCGATCAAAGTGGTTTCGGACAGGAATTGCAAACCCCCGAGCTGATAAGTATTGTTGCCGGTGTTAACGCTCTTAGTCCCATATAGATAGCGTAAAGCGGCAATGTCTAAAGCCCCCAACGTGGATGGAAACAAACCATCTGCAGAGGCAGTTTGAGACATCACTGTCAAGCTAGTGAGATCAAATTGCGGCATAAATTGTTGCGCATAATGATCGCTGGCATCGACGTTTTTGGTATGCCGTAATCCCATCGCATGTCCAATTTCATGTAACAAAGCCGCATAACCTTCAGAACCTGGTGTCAGACCAATCAATGAATCCACATCCATCCAAAGCTGACCAGCAGTCGCCGCATCACTACCGGGCATGTAAGTCACCCCCTTACTGTCAGTTTGTTGGCTAGCACCAAACCGCAGCGCACCGTGATCAGTCGCTGTATCACTTACCTCTCTAAAGGTCAGACCCGTGCTTTGCGCAAGAGTGGCAAGTATATTTTTAACCGCCGCTTGCTCCGCCGCGGTGAACACGCGAAACTGTGCCGCCCCCACGCCACTAGCGGGCGCTGCACTAAAAAAACTGTACGTGAGTTCGACCGAAGACCCCACCACCTTACTGGCATTCCAGCGATACGTAAGCCCTTCCACTAAACCATCAGTAGCAAGATCTTGTGGTTTAATAAAATCAGCTAGCGAGCGGCGTGACTCAATCTTAGTAACATCGTTCCAAATAGCAAGGCTCTCTACATTACTCATGATTAGGCTGAAATTAGCTTGCCCCGGTCGAGTAACCACGGCACTCAAGCCATCGACACTAACCTTAACCACAAACTCACTCCAAGTCGATGGCGTGCTGCTAAAGCTAGGCAGGTGTACACCATCGTAACCACCTCTTCCATCGACGACGTTTTTACCTCCACCGACCCAAAAATCATTGTCTTTGCTACTGCCAAAAAATTGGTTATCGTTCCAATTCCCGGCTACATTTTGAACCCCAATGAGCGTATCGGTACCGCCCCAGCCATCTTGCGCGGTACCCGCTTCTAAATCCACCACCACCTTACCTGGTGCGCCATCCCAATACGCTGCGGTCACCTTTCTCCAAGCTTCGTTTGCAAGAGGAATAATCTCTATCGTGTCGTTACCTTTTCCACCTAAGACATTCCCCTGATATGCGCGGAGAATGTCATTGCCAGCGTCTCCAAAAATAGTATCGCCACTATCTTTTTTTTCTAGTGGTTGGGTGTAATTATCATCGGCATCGGTCAAATGCAAATCAGACATAATATTTTCCTTATTTTCCTAATTTAGCCGCGTAGAAAACCAAGATCTTTTTTCGAGAAATTGATTAAGTTAGGGAAGACCGTATTGAGTTGCCCAGCAGGGAGTCCCATCCACTGCATCACGGTCGCCCCGACTTGATCCGTGCTAGTGGAAGGTACCATGCGTCCACCTCGGCCCGGATCAGCATCATCCGCCCCACCCAATATCAAGGAAGGGAATTGACCAATCACTTGACCACCGGCGACTGCACCGCCCAACACAAACCAATGATTGCCCCAAGCGTGATCTGTTCCAGCACCTGAGACTGGTCTCAGTGTACGTCCAAAATCGCTCATCATGAGCGTCGTGACATTCAGATCCAATCCTGAAGCGATATTTGCTTGATCAAAAGCGGCCACCGCTTTGCCCACAATAGCAAGTTGAGTATCTTGGGTATTGGGACCACTTCCACGTTGGTCGTAATGGGTATCAAAGCCCCCCCATTCAACTAAAAAGATTTGACGTCGAAACCCCATGGCTTTAAAAACCGGCATAGATGAGGCTAAAGAACGCAGTTTTTTCGCCAGCTCATCCCCCGCAAAATCAGCAGTCGGTGCTTTGGCCTTCATCATGACTTGAGTCAGCAAAGTCGCCTCAGATACGCTAGCGCCAAAAGTACGCGCATACTCCGCTTCATAGTCATTATTAAACTGCCAGCGCGCCATATTATTCAGTGCTTGTGACCAATAACTCTGTGGTGTGGCTAAATCAGCTCGTCCCCAGTAACGGGCACCATTGGGATCCATAAACGAGACACCCGCATTTCGTCCTAAAACAAGGGTTCGATTTGCCCCCATAGTGACGGCATTGAGTTGATTAATTAAGCTCGAAGGCATGTGTTCTAAAGCACGTCCTGACCAGCCGCTACCGTCAGCATCGCCGCCCCACCCCTGCTGCATGGCCTGTTGATCGCTATGCGACATTAAGAATGAAGGAATGGCGACAGCATGATCAATCACCTGTTGTCCAGTCGCTGGCACGATGAGAGGGCCAGCATTGGCAATCCAAGCTAAGCGTTTATTGTTATACAGTGGCGCCAGCGGCGCCAGACTTGGAGCAAGACCAAAGCTATGCCCCGCGCTGCTGCCATTTAAGGCGATTAAAGAGTCCTTAGCCAGCGCTAAATTAGCTCGTGCCTTACTGTAATCACTGTACGCCCCGTCTACGGCGAGCAAACTATTGTGGCCGTCATTACCACCCGTCAAAAATACGCAAACCAGTGCCCGATAGTCGTCACCACTGGCGGCATTGCTGGTGCTTAATGTACTAAAAAGCCCCGCCCCAGTAAGACCCGCAAGAGCAGGTGCGCCCAAGGATTTTAAAAAATGTCGACGATTCATTTGATCACTCCAAAATAGGGGCTAGTTAAGGCAAATTGTAAGGTCGTGAACGCACCTTGTTCTGGACTGTC
>JAIELM010000039.1 GCA_019752975.1 Undibacterium sp.
TTTAGGCAAAGCGACGCCAGAAGTGGCGCTCAAAGCCGCGGCGGTGCAAGCGAATCGGGTGGTGAAGAAATAGAAGGTAGTCGCTTAAATAGTCGATTAATTCTGTTTTTTCGCAGTAGAAGTTTAATCACGACGAGGGTTTTATCGGGAATCCAATGACCTTCGTTGTGAAACAGATTCGCCAAATTTTCGCAAGAAATAGACGGCAGAGACCGCCAATATAGCAAGCTGAATAGTGACGATTTTTTTTTGAAATTAATTCAATGCAATTACGCTCCACCAAATCCTTCACCCCTTGGCTACTGATCCTGCCCAGTTTTGCTTTGGCATTGTTCATTATCAGCTATCCATTTTTCAATATCCTCAATCAATCCTTGCATGAGGTTTCACGCTTTGGCATGGTAAGGGATTTTTCTGGTTGGACTAACTTTGCCACCGTGTTCACCGATCCGGTTTTTATTGACACCCTCTATCGCACGCTGACTTGGACGCTATGCGTAGTCGGCGGCACGATCTTAGTGGCCGTTCCTGTGTCGCTCATATTGGTACAAGATTTTTACGGACGTGGCCTCGCACGCACCATCACTATGCTGCCTTGGGCGATCTCCTTGACCATGACGGCAATCATTTGGCGTTGGGCATTTAATGATGAATTTGGCTTAGTCAATTTGGGCTTGCAACAATTAGGATTGATTGACGCCCCCATTCAATGGTTGGCGAATCCTCGCCTCGCCTTTCCGGTGGAAATCGGCGTCGGCATCTTGGTCTCGGTACCGTTTACGGTGACGATTTTTCTCGGTGGTTTAGCCTCCGTACCACACGATATTTATGAGGCAGCTAGAATAGAAGGCGCCTCCAGTTGGCAACAATTTAGACGACTCACCCTGCCGCTGTTACGCCCCTTCATCAATATCGCCATCGTCTTAAATGTGATCTATGTTTTCAATTCTTTCCCCATCATTTGGATCATGACGCAAGGCGGCCCGGACAATAGCACCCATATTTTAGTTACCTATTTGTACGAACTCGCTTTCCGTTTAGGTCGACCTGGAGAAGCAGCGGCGGTGTCCCTAGTGATGCTCGCCATACTACTGGCATTTACTGGACTCTATCTGCACATGCAAGGCAAGGAAGAAGAGCATGGCTAAAATAGCTCAGCACGAACACCATCGCAATCACCAACGCAAACTTAAACGCAGCATCGTCTGTTGGCTCGCACTTTCTCCTTTTGTGATAGTGGTGCTGTTTCCCTTCGTCGTGATGTTTTTAACTGCCGTGAAACCACAAAGCGAAGTTCTGTCTTTTCCTCCAAAATGGCTACCTAGCCATTTCGAGTGGCATAATTTTGTCGAGATGTGGGAAGTCACGCAGTTTGGTGTCGCCCTTAAAAATAGTTTGCTCATCAGTATCTTATCAACCGTCGCAGCCATTACGATTAGCATCCCAGCGGCATACGCGTTGGCACGTTTTCCGTTTTGGGGTAAGTCAGCTTATCGCCGTTTTTTACTGGTGACGCAAATGCTCTCACCGATACTTTTGGTGCTTGGCTTATTTCGTCTAGCGGCTGCCATTCCCTATGGTGATGGTAATTTAATTGATTCTCACATAGGCGTGATCACCGCTTATACCGCTTTTAATACTGCCTTCGCGGTATGGATGCTACAGTCTTATTTTGTCACCATACCACGCGACATGGAAGAAGCTGCATGGCTTGAAGGCTGCGGTAAAATTCGGGCAGTATTCAAAGTATTTTTACCGCTTGCGACACCGGCGATGGTAGTCACGGCCATCTTCACCTTCATTAATGCATGGAATGAATTTGCAGTGGTGTATACCCTGATACGTTCACCAGAAAACAAAACGCTTACGGTGCAAATTGTGGATTTAGTCGCCGGCAGATATTCTGTCAATTGGCACCAAGTCATGGCAGCAGCCTTGTTAGCGACCTTGCCGGTAGCGGCATTGTTCTCTTGGCTGCAAAAATATTTGGTGCAAGGTTTGTCGTTAGGGGCGGTAAAGTAAGTTTATGCCACTCATTAGAAGCCCCGCTAAAAAACTACGAGAACAACGATATAACTAGCAGATTAAATAATGACTTTTTTGTTGTATTTTTACGAGATCAATCATGACTAAAGAAATCACCCGTTTTGGCTTTACCCCTACTGGCGCTGGCGGTCAGCGTCTACCTTTTTCTCCAGCAGTACGTGCTGGGGATTTTGTATTTTGCTCTGGCCAAGTGGCCATGAAGGAAAACGGCGAAATCGAAGATGGCGGCATAGAAGCACAAACCCGACGCACTTTTCAAAATGTAGAAAAAGTTTTAGCCTTGGCTGGTTGTACTTTAAAAGATGTCGTAAAGGTCGCGGTTTGGTTAGACGACACACGAGACTTTTGGACTTTTAATCGCATCTATCTCGACTACTTCGGCGAACATCCACCCGCCCGTTCTTGCGTACAATCGGCGATGATGGTGGACTGTAAAGTGGAAATAGAAGTGACAGCTTACAAACCCTTGTAGACACTCTCGCTCCGTTAAAGGAAAGCGACCTAAATAATGACGATTAAAACGCGATGATTAACTCAAAACCTTACCGCTCCCTGTACACCTACGCTTGGGATATCCTTGACATCGGGGTCAAGAATTTTGTAGAAGAAGTGCTGGCAATGGGGATCACCGACGTCACGCTAGCGACTAGCTACCATGCTGGCAAATTCATTCGTCCACATGCAAAAAATCCACCGCGCGTGATTTTCCCTGAAGACGGGGTAGTGTATTTCAACCCAAACAAAGATCGTTACAGCGATATCCAGCCGCAAGCACACAGCGATGAAGCCATAAGAAAAATTCTGCCAGAATTATTGGCCGACGCTCGTCTCAGAATACATGGCTGGACCGTGCTCTTGCACAATAGTCGAATAGGTGCGGCCTATCCAAAATACACGGTCAAAAACGCCTTTGGCGATCCCTATGTGTATAGCCTATGTCCCATGCAAGATGCGGTATTTGACTATGCCGTTGCGCTGTGTCGTGATTTAAGCGAGCAATACGCTTTGAGAAGCCTGGTACTAGAAACCCCAGGTTGGCTCCCCTTTGAGCATGGCTATCACCACGAATTTGCCCAAGTCGCGCCCAGTGCTGAGATCAATCAATTACTTGGTCTATGTTTTTGCGATGCCTGTACTCGTGCAGCCAAAGCCCAAGACATCAAGATCGACACATTACAAACCCAAGTCCAGGAACATATCAGCGCATTTCTATCTGCGCCGGGCTCACTTGGCGCCGACTTCGATTGGTCCAACAAAAACATGTCGGCCTTCATCGAGTTACGCCAAGCGAGGGTCACGCATTTAGTAAGTGCAATAAAAAATATCCTGCCGAGTAGCACAGAATTAGCCGTCATCCCCACGGTACAACGTCCGACTAAGGCCTGCTGGACCGAAGGGAGTGAACTTGGCGCCCTCGCACAAGTGGCCGACTATCTAGAAATCCCCTTTTATGAACCCTCTGCCCAGCGTGTGCTCGAAGACGCCGAAGAGTGCCTCAAACATATTCCGGCAAAAAAAATCAGCGCGATTCTCAGACCCGGTTTGCCAGACCTCAATCAAGGTGCAGAACTGGCTACCGCGATGCAAGGTCTGGCTAATTTAGGCATCACGGAATTTGCCTTTTACAACTACGGATTATTGCCTCAGAGCGGACTAGATAAATTGGCAGCGACCTTATTAGTAACAACACCGCAAGCGAAAGAATAAAGATGACCAGAAATATTCTCATC
>JAIELM010000064.1 GCA_019752975.1 Undibacterium sp.
AAGTACGTTCTACGCCTTCACCGGAAGAAATTTTACGAACGATAAAGTTCGAATTCAAACCACGGTTACGACGAGAAATGACAACACCTTCGTAAGCCTGAGCACGTTTGCGCGTACCTTCAACTACGTTAACATTGACCACAACGGTATCGCCAGGGGCGAATGCTGGGATGTTTTTGCCTAAACGAGCAATTTCTTCTTGCTCTAATGTTTGGATCAAATTCATTTTATTACTCCAAATGCCATCTTGCTGACGCGTTTATGGACTACAAATTAGTCTGCTCAGTAGAGGATGGGGTTAAACAATAGATTTTAGCTCGCGCTACAATCTAGACTAAGAACATCAACACGCATGTTCATGGTATCGCACAAAAATTTGTAACGAATTCTTTGCTAAAGCGAAGTTAACGATTTTAAGAATTTCTCATCCGCTTTACCCAGCAAGCCCGCTTCACGCGCTTGCTGTATTAAATCTGGGCGTTTGTACCAACTCGCTTTTAAAGCTTCTTGGCGACGCCATTTTTCTATCTCTGCATGATGTCCACCAAGTAGCACGGCTGGCACCTCACGCTGGTCAAAGCTTTCCGGTCTCGTATAGTGTGGACAGTCCAATAAACCATTCACAAAACTATCTTGCATCGCCGAGGCATCGTCACCCAAAACCCCTGGCAACAAACGCATCACGGCATCCATCAAGGCCATCGCCGGCAATTCGCCACCCGACAACACAAAATCGCCCAAGCTAATTTCTTCATCGACTTCCGCGTCCAATAAACGCTGATCGACCGCCTCATAGCGACCACACAAAAGCACCAGGCCAGATTGCGTGGACCACTCCAAAGCTCTTTGATGCGTCAATGGCTTCCCCTGAGGCGAAAGATAAATCACCTTAGGGCACGCACATCCCAAATCCGTTTGCCTCGCCTTAGCTGCTTGGATCGCCGCCTGTAAAGGCTTGGCGAGCATCACCATACCGGGACCGCCACCATATGGCCTATCATCTACCGTACGATGCTTGTCACTAGTAAAATCACGCGGATTCCACAAATGAAGCGCACACTTTTCTTGCTCAAATGCCCGCCGAGTTATTCCCGATTGCGTTAAGGCTGCGAACATTTCGGGGAACAAACTGATGACGTCAAATTGCATCAATAATCCAAACCCCAATCAACCACGATCCTCTTCAATTCTTGATCCACTTCTTTGACGAAGTGATCAACAAAAGGAATTAAACGTTCGTGCTTAACCAGTTCAGTTTCTGGCACGTCGAGCGCGGCGACACGCAAAATAGACTGCGCGCCGTTATCCATCATATCTCTGACGACACCTAGGCTTTCGCCCTGTAAATTCTGTACCGCAAGACCAATCAAGTCCACCCAATAAAATTCACCCAAAGGTAAAATGGGAAAGAGCTTTCTTGAAATCTTAATTACCGTCGCCTTAGCCGCTTCAGCCGCGTTCCGATCAGCAATTCCCTCCAATCGAGCCACGATATCTTCACCGTGCACTTTGGACTCCAATCGCTTCACTTCGCGCAAGCCTGCTTGTCCTAGCGACTCCAACCATACTGATTTTGCCGCTAAAAGCGCGTCACCAGTAGAAGAATAGGGTCGAATTTTCACCCAACCTTGAAGACCAAATGCCCCTGAGACATAGCCAACTACGACCAAATCTTCAGGAGCAGATGTATTCACAGCGAGGGTTTCAGGCAACGCATTGACCAACAAATTGGTCAAAATTACGCTGCAGCTTTCGCTGTTTGAGTAACCAAACGAGCAACAGCTGGCGACAATTGTGCGCCTACACCTTGCCAGTAAGCCAAACGATCAGCAGCAACGCGAACCACTTCTGCGTTACCAGTAGCGACTGGATTGTAAAAACCAATGCGTTCGATGAAACGACCGTCACGACGATTGCGTGAATCAGTTGCCACGATATTGTAAAAAGGGCGCTTTTTTGCACCACCACGAGCTAAACGAATAACGACCATAATATTTCCAAAAAATTGTCAAGGGACGGAAAAAGCCGCAAATTATAACGCGCAAACCCCTGTTTCCGCAAGGCCTATCCTACCTTCTTCCAACAATGCCCCTCAAATTCGCCCAAGCTTAGGCTCATTCAAGCTCAAATTTATTCAATTTTGTTATTTTGAAAGACACAAATCCGCTAAAATCAGACTTTAATTTGCGCTGCGGCTTCAACCATGTCAAACCAACACAAAAATAAAACCCTAGCGACTTTTCTATGCCTGTTCTTCGGTAGCCTAGGAGCGCATCGCTTTTACCTTTATGGGAAACGTGACCACTACGCATGGTTGCATTTGATCAGCCTGCCTTTCTCTTATTTCCTAGCCAAGCTGTATTTCAACCTTGACCCTTTTTACACTTACAGCCCATGGCTACTCTCTCTACTGATCGCGATGTTCATCAGCTTGATTCTCGGCCTCAAATCCGATGAAAATTGGGATGCACAATTTAATCCCCACTCAGGCAGTAAAAGCGATTCCACATGGATCTTAGCCTTACTTCTCGTGTTCGCCGTAGGCGCTGGCGCCATCATACTGATAGGCATTATGGCACGAGGATTTGACCTCATGTACACGGGCGGAGCCTACGGTTAAATACGGTTAAACTCTAACAATCCACTAGCAAGGAAAATCAACATGAAAACCAAAGCCGCCATCGCCTGGCAAGCAGGTCAACCACTCACCATAGAAGAAGTCGATTTACAGGGTCCGCAAGCAGGCGAAGTCTTAGTCGAAATCAAAGCCACAGGCATTTGCCATACCGATTATTACACCTTGTCTGGAGCCGATCCAGAAGGTCTTTTCCCCGCCATCCTAGGCCATGAAGGTGCTGGCATCGTACTCGAAGTTGGTGCCGGGGTAAAAAGTTTACAAAAAGATGATCATGTCATTCCGCTCTACACACCCGAATGCCGTGAATGTAAATTCTGTCTTTCGCAAAAAACCAATCTCTGCCAAGCCATCCGTAGCACCCAAGGCCGAGGCCTCATGCCGGACGCGACTAGTCGCTTCTCCATCGATGGCAAGCCACTGTTTCACTACATGGGTACCTCGACTTTTTCCAACTATATCGTGGTACCAGAAATCGCTTTAGCAAAAATCCGTAAAGATGCACCCTTCGACAAAGTTTGCTACATCGGCTGTGGTGTCACCACCGGAGTTGGTGCGGTTCTCTTCACCGCCAAAGTAGAAGCCGGCGCCAATGTTGTGGTATTTGGCTTGGGCGGTATCGGCCTCAATGTTATTCAAGCTGCCCGTATGGTTGGCGCAAATAAAATTATCGGCGTCGATATCAATCCCGCTAGAGAAAACATGGCACGGCGATTTGGCATGACCCACTTCATTAACCCAAAAGAAGTCGCCAATGTAGTCGACGCAATTATTGGGCTTACCGATGGCGGCGCTGACTACAGTTTTGAGTGCATAGGCAATACGACCACTATGCGCCAAGCACTAGAATGCTGTCACAAAGGTTGGGGGCAATCCATCGTCATTGGTGTCGCCGCAGCCGGCCAAGAAATTAGTACCCGTCCGTTTCAATTAGTCACCGGCAGAGTATGGAAAGGTTCAGCCTTCGGCGGCGCACGCGGTCGCACTGATGTTCCGAAAATCGTCGATTGGTATATGGAAGGCAAACTCAATATCGACGATTTGATTACTCACAAATTGCCATTAGAAAGAATCAATGAAGGCTTCGATTTAATGAAGCGCGGTGAATCTATACGGTCTGTAGTGGAGTTTTAAGATCACC
>JAIELM010000362.1 GCA_019752975.1 Undibacterium sp.
AACATTACGGGTATAATGTGCGGTTAATTTAATCTCAGTAAAGATATCCACATGGAAGCCGAACGCCTCAATAGCATCGCCAATTTACTCATCGACTTAACTAGTCGCGAAGCCGAACTTCGGAGGTATCTTTGACTTCGATATTAAACTTGAAAAACTTGAACAAGTTAATGCCGAATTAGAAGATCCAAAAGTTTGGGAAGAACCTAAACGTGCGCAAGAGCTAGGTAAAGAAAAAAAATCTTTAGAAGCCATTGTCCACACACTCATCAAAATCGATACCGACCTCAAAGACACCAGCGATCTTTTTTCCATGGCGCGTGAAGAAGCGGACGAAGATACTTTAGAAGCGATAGAAGTGGATGCGGCGAACTTAAAAGCGCTAGTTGAAGGCATGGAATTTCGACGGATGTTTAATAATCCTATGGATCCCAACAACTGCTTCATCGATATCCAAGCTGGTGCCGGTGGTACCGAAGCACAAGATTGGGCTTCCATGTTACTTCGCCAGTACCTACGGTATTGCGAGCGTAAGGGTTTTAAGGTCGAAATTTTAGAACAATCCGATGGCGAAGTGGCTGGCATCAAAACCGCAACTTTAAAAGTTGAGGGCGAATATGCCTACGGCTTTTTACGCACCGAAACGGGTGTGCATCGTTTAGTGCGCAAATCACCGTTTGACTCGGCCAATGGTCGTCACACCTCCTTCTCTAGTTTATTCGTTTATCCTGAGGTCGATGATTCCTTTGAAATCGACATCAACCCCGCCGATGTTCGGGTGGATACTTATCGTGCCTCTGGTGCCGGTGGCCAGCACATTAATAAAACCGATTCTGCGGTACGTCTCACTCACGCACCGTCGGGCATTGTGGTGCAATGCCAAAACGATAGAAGTCAACATCGCAATCGTGCAGAAGCTTGGGAAATGCTGAAAGCCAAATTGTTCGAGTTGGAATTACGCAAGCGCATGAGCGAAAAACAGAATTTAGAAGACACCAAAACCGATGTGGGCTGGGGCCATCAAATCCGATCATACGTTTTGGATCAATCCCGTATCAAAGACTTGCGCACCAATTTTGAGATGGGCAATACCAAGGCAGTATTGGATGGCGATTTAGATGATTTTATTGCGGCGTCTTTGAAACAGGGCGTGTAGTTATTTTGCATTTTCGAGTTGCTGCTCCAGATTCCCGCCTTCGCGGGAAAGACGGCACTAAAATCGACCCCATTTATTTAGAGACCTATTGAGAGACGAGAGACCTATTATGTCCGATCAAACAAACCCAGCGACAGAAATTCCCCAAGACGAAAACACCATTATCGCGGAACGTCGCAATAAACTGGCGGCAATTCGAGCTAAAGGAGTCGCCTTCCCAAATGATTTTCAGCCCACCCATAAGGCCGCGGACTTACAAGCGCAATATGGTGAAACTGAACGCGAAGCATTAGAGGCACTTAATGTTTCTGTCGCAGTGGCAGGCCGTATGATGCTCAAGCGCGAAGCTGGCAAGAAAGCCGCTTTCGCCACTTTACAAGACGCTTCCGGTATCCGAGCTGATGGACGCATACAACTCTACGTCACGCTAGACAAGACCGGCGAAGAAGCCATGGAGGCTTTCCGTCACTATGATTTGGGCGACATCCTCGGCATTGAAGGAGTGCTATTCAAAACCAAGACCGATGAGTTAACCGTTAAGGTAACTAAGCTGCGGCTCTTGACTAAATCGCTGCGCCCTCTTCCCGATAAATTTCACGGACTCGCCAATCAAGAAATCAAGTATCGCCAGCGTTACGTGGATTTGATCATGAGTGAAGAAACGCGCCGCACTTTCAAAGCCCGTACGGCAGCGATGAACTCCATCCGCAGCTTTATGAATCAACATGATTTCATGGAAGTCGAAACACCTATGCTCCACGTCATCCCAGGTGGAGCGGCGGCTAAGCCATTTATCACTCACCACAATGCGCTAGATATGCAAATGTACTTGCGTATTGCACCTGAACTTTACTTAAAGCGTCTGGTAGTCGGTGGCTTTGACCGTGTGTTTGAAGTCAATCGTAACTTCCGCAATGAAGGTGTTTCGCCACGCCACAATCCGGAATTCACCATGATGGAATTCTATGCTGCCTACGTGGATTATAAGTGGCTCATGACCTTTACCGAAGACGTAATACGCAAAGCTGCAGTCGACGCGCACGGCACGGCCGTCTTGACCTATCAAGGTAAAGAGTTGGATTTGTCCAAGCCTTTCCAACGTTTAACCATCGTTGGCGCGATCAATAAATACGCGCCGCATTACACAGCCGAACAGTTGAACGATGCAGAGTTCATCAAAACAGAACTCAAGAAATTTGGTGTCAAACCTTTCGCCACCGCTGGTTTAGGTGCCTTGCAATTAGCCCTATTTGAAGAAACTGCTGAAGCGCAATTATGGGAGCCGACCTACATCATTGATTACCCTGCCGAAGTCTCACCGCTGGCTCGCGCTTCGGATACGGTCGCTGGAATCACGGAGCGTTTTGAACTCTTCATGACAGGCCGAGAAATAGCCAATGGATTCTCAGAGTTGAACGATGCGGAAGACCAAGCAGCACGCTTTCAAGCACAAGTAGCGGCCAAGGATGCAGGCGATGAAGAAGCCATGTATTACGATGCAGATTATATTCGTGCCCTAGAATACGGCATGCCTCCTACTGGCGGTTGTGGTATCGGCATTGATCGATTGATGATGTTAATCACCGACTCACCGAATATTCGCGATGTGATTTTATTTCCGCACTTGCGACGCGAAGAGTAATAAAAAAACCGTCAAAAATGACGGTTTTTTATTCTGCCATTGGATTCCCGATTAAAAGAGGAAGCCACGAAAGGGATGATGTGAGAAAAAAACCGAAAACCCCTCAACGCCGAGGCGCAGAGACACGGAGGAGCGCAGAGATTTTCTCTGCGTCTCGGCGCCTCGGCGTTGAGGGGTTTTGTCTCTGATTTTGACCTTTCGCGACAGCCTCAAAACCTCGGGAATGACATGAAAGCTTAGTTCTTCGATTGATCTACCATCTTGTTTTTAGCAATCCAAGGCATCATACCTCGCAATTTCGCACCAACTTGCTCGATCTGATGTTCAGAATTTAAACGACGACGTGAAATCAAAGTCGGCGCACCCGCTTTGTTTTCCAAGATAAAGCTCTTCGCATATTCACCAGTTTGAATATCTTTCAAACATTGACGCATCGCCTTCTTAGTATCGTCGGTAACGATTTTTGGACCAGTAACGTATTCACCGTATTCTGCATTATTGGAGATGGAATAATTCATGTTGGCAATGCCGCCCTCATAGATCAAATCGACGATGAGTTTGAGCTCGTGCAAGCATTCGAAGTAGGCCATTTCTGGTGCATAACCACCTTCTACCAAAGTTTCAAAACCGGCTTTGATCAGTTCAACTGCACCGCCACACAAAACTGCTTGTTCACCGAATAAATCGGTTTCGGTTTCTTCCCTGAAGTTGGTTTCAATAATGCCAGCGCGCCCACCGCCATTTGCCATGGAATAAGACAAAGCGATGTCACGCGCCGCGCCAGACTTATCTTGATACACAGCGATCAAATGCGGTACACCACCGCCCTGCGTATAAGTGGCACGGACTGTATGACCAGGGGCTTTAGGAGCAATCATGATAACGTCCATGTCGGCACGAGGCACGACTTGACCGTAGTGCACATTAAAGCCATGAGCGAAGGCTAAGACTGCGCCTTGTTTGGCATGCGG
>JAIELM010000004.1 GCA_019752975.1 Undibacterium sp.
TATTTTAAATCAATAACATGTTCTAATAATTTGCATTGAAGAGTGTAGGCGAATGGCAAATCCCAGTTCAAGGCTGGGATGGAAAAATACGGTCAGGCGATCTATGAATCACCTGACCGCATTGAGCATAGAGCTTAAATATGCAATGCATGTCCCAAAGCGCGTAACGCTGCTTCTTGCACTGCCTCGCCTAAGGTCGGATGGGAATGGATGGTGCCAGCAATGTCTTCTAGTCTTGCGCCCAGTTCTATTGATTGTCCAAATGCGGCGCTGAGTTCGGACACACCTTTACCTACCGCTTGCCAACCCAAGATCAAATGGTTGTCTTTGCGTGCTACTACCCGTACAAAACCATCGGTGGATTCTAGTGTCATGGCGCGACCATTGGCGGCAAATGGAAATAGGGCGGTGATGCATTCCTGGCCTGTTGCTTGTGCTTCGGTTGGGCTCAGACCGACCACCACCAATTCTGGATCGGTAAAGCATACCGCCGGAATTGCAGCCGGTAGGAAATGGCGTTTTTTTCCTGCGATAATTTCTGCCACCATTTCGCCTTGCGCCATGGCGCGGTGTGCTAGCATGGGCTCGCCAGTGAGGTCGCCAATGGCCCAGACATTGCGCATGGAAGTTTTACATTGGTCGTCGATTTTGATAGCGCGGCCATGCATGTCGAGCATCAAGCTTTCTAAACCATAGCCTTCGGTATGAGGGCGACGTCCTACTGCGACTAAAACCGTATCGGCGGCGAGTTCGGATTCGTCGCCTTGGGCGTTACGAATTTTGACGGCATCTTCTGCGGCATTCATTCCTAATACCGAGCAACCGATATGCAAAGTGATGCCCAGTTTTTGCACCGCTTTGGCGACCACATTGGTCAGCTCTTGATCATAGGCCGGTAAAATATGATCTTGCGCTTCTACCACGCTGACTTCGGCACCTAGTTTGCGATAGGTGATGCCAAGTTCTAAGCCAATATAGCCTCCACCAACTACGACCATTTTTTTAGGGATGTTGGTGAGCGTGAGCGCTTCGGTGGAACTGATGACTTTACCTCCTGCTGAGCCGAAAGGCATAAAAGGTAAATCAACTGCACGTGAGCCATTGGCGAGTAGCAGGTGCTCGCAATTGACACGTAGCGTTTCCGTGCCATCTTGCATCACCGCGACACATTTGCCGTCTAAAATACGCGCCCAACCTTTGATCACCTTGACGCCGTTTTTCTTGAGCAGAGCGCCGACACCTCCTGTGAGTTTGGCTACGATGCCATTTTTCCAGTCTATGGTTTTGGCAAGATCAATACTTGGTGCTTGCACTTGTATTCCTATGGCAGAACCAGAGGCGTAATGCTTGGCTTTTTCAAATTCTTCCGCCGCATGGATTAAGGCTTTAGAAGGAATGCAGCCGATATTTAAACAGGTGCCGCCTAGCGTTTCGCCCTCGATGAGGGTAGTTTCTATGCCCAATTGTGCAGCGCGTATCGCGGCGATATAGCCGCCCGGTCCACCACCGATGACGAGTAATTTAGTAGATAGTGTTGTTGCGTAGGCGTTCAAAATTTACTCCACAAATAAAGTCGCTGGACATTCTAGATAAGCACGGATTTTCTGAATAAATTCAGCTGCATCCATGCCATCCACCACGCGGTGATCAAACGAAGAAGAGAGATTCATCATCTTGCGTGCCACCACCAAACCATTGCGTATCATCGGACGTTCGACCATTTTGTTGACGCCGATGATGGCGACTTCGGGATGATTGATTACCGGCGTCGAGACGATGCCGCCCAGCGCTCCTAGACTGGAGATGGTAATCGTGGAACCCGAGAGTTCTTCGCGACTGGCTTTGCCACTGCGGGCGGCTTCGGCGAGGCGATTCATTTCAGCCGCGCATGACCATAAATCGCGTGCTTCCGCATGGCGTATCACTGGTACCATTAAACCCGATTCGGTTTGTGCTGCGATGCCTAAATGAACCGCGGCGTGGCGCGTGACCACGCCAGCATCATCGTCAAAGCGGGCATTCATTTGCGGATATTGGCGCACTGCCAGTATTACGGCACGCATTAAAAATGGTAAGAGGCTGAGTTTGCCACGGCTGTTACCATGGTCTTGATTGAGACGCGTGCGCAAGGTTTCTAGTTCGGTGACATCGATTTCTTCTACATAGGAAAAATGTGGAATACGGCGCTTGGCATCTTGCATTTTTTGTGCAATTTTGCGGCGCAGGCCGATCACCGGAATGACGGTTTCGTCGTGCAGTTCTCGATAGCTGGTTCCACCGCTGCCGCTGGATGTGGTCGAGTCAGCGCGTGCTGCGTAGGCTTCTAAATCCTCGTGCGTGATGCGCCCGGCTGGTCCAGTGCCTTGCACGTATTGCAGTTCTATCCCTAAATCCCATGCTTGGCGACGTACTGCCGGCGAGGCGATAGGTTTGTCACCAGCGGCACGGGCGGCACTCGGTGCCGATGCAGAGGATGGTTTGGCACTAAGGGATGCGCTGCTTCCGGTCGCATCAGTGGGTGCAGTTGCGACTGGTTTTTTGATTTCGGTAGTCTGGGGTGTTGGTGAGTGTGCTGGTGTCGGTGAGTTAGTAGTTGCGGGCGCTGGAGCTGGAGTAGCGTTACCCATCGCTGCCAAATTACCTTCACCTTCCACTTCTATGCGTATCAATTCTGAACCGACAGCCATCACTTGTCCTGCCGCGCCACCTAACGCCAAGACTTTGCCGTGCACCGGACTAGGGATTTCGATGGTGGCTTTATCGGTCATGACATCGGCCATAATTTGATCTTCAGTGATCATCTCGCCGACTTTGACCTGCCAGGCTACCAATTCGACTTCTGCAATACCTTCGCCGATGTCCGGCATTTTAATGACATGAATACCCATCTTATTTCTCCATCGCACGTTTGAATGCCGCGGCAACGCGGGCTGGACCAGGGAAGTAATCCCACTCTTGCGCATGCGGGTAGGGTGTATCCCAACCTGTGACGCGCTCGATTGGGGCTTCGAGATGGTAGAAACAATGCTCTTGTACTAGCGCAGTCAATTCTGCACCAAAGCCGCTGGTACGAGTGGCTTCATGTACGACCACGCAACGGCCTGTCTTTTTCACCGAGGCTAAAATGGTCGGTAAATCCAAAGGCCAAATACTACGCAAATCAATAATCTCGGCATCGACGCCACTTTCTGCCGCTGCTGCTTCGGATACCCAAACCATGGTGCCGTAGGTGAGTACAGTAAGATCTTTACCTTCACGGAACACGGAGGCCGATTCCAATGGCACCGTGTAATAACCTTCAGGCACATCACCCATAGGATGTTTAGACCAAGGCACAACGGGTTGATCATGATGACCATTAAACGGGCCGTTATAGATACGTTTCGGTTCCAAGAAAATGACGGGATCGTTATTCTCAATCGAAGCAATTAACAAACCTTTAGCATCGTAAGGATTAGACGGCATCACGGTGCGCAATCCGCATACATGGGTGAATACCGCTTCTGGACTTTGGCTATGCGTTTGTCCACCATAAATACCACCACCGCAAGGTGTGCGTATGGTCAGCGGTGCGATGAAATCACCCGCAGAACGGAAACGTAAACGCGCCGCTTCTGACACGATTTGATCGTAAGCTGGATAAATATAATCAGCAAATTGAATTTCGATCACAGGACGCAAACCGTAAGCACCCATGCCGACCGCCGCGCCGACGATACCGCTCTCTGAAATCGGCGCATCAAACACGCGTGATTTGCCGTACTTTTT
>JAIELM010000108.1 GCA_019752975.1 Undibacterium sp.
AAATCGAGCATCTCAAGCGCGGTAAAGCAGTTGGAATCATTACTTGGTACCTCACTCTTACTGCGCAGCACCCGTAGCGTTCAAATGACTCATGATGGCCTGGTTTTTTATGAGCGTTGCAAAGATCTATTGGCGGATATGGATGAGTTACAAACCCTATTCCACAACGAAGAAACCACGCTCACTGGGCGCGTGCGAATTGACTTACCCGTTGGCATAGCACGTTCTATTGTGATTCCTCATTTGCCTGAATTCTCAGCATTACATCCGCAACTACGCTTAGAAATTAGCAGTACCGACCGTTTAGTTGATCTCATACGCGAAGGCTTTGATTGCGTGATGCGGATTGCTCACTTAGACGACAGCAATTTAGTCGCCCGCCCACTCGGTCAGCTGCGACAAATCAACTGTGCCAGCCCTGCCTACCTTCAAAAACAAGGAACACCCACTTGTATCGCTGATCTCAAGCAGCATCAATTGATTCATTATGCTAGCAACTTCGCCAGTACAAACATGGGTTTCGAGTATCTAGAAAATGGCGAGAGAAAATCGATTAAAATGCAAGGCAATATCACGGTCAATAATAGTGATGCCTATCAAGCAGCCGCGCTAGCAGGTTTAGGCATCATACAAGCACCAGATATTGCCTTAAAGCCGTGGATCGCACTCGGTCATCTAGTAGAAATCCTCGATCAAACACAAGCGCCCGCCTTACCCATTTCTTTACTCTACCCGAGCCGACGCCATATATCACGACGTGTACGGCTAGTCATGGAATGGCTAGCGCAGATCATGCACGAGCATACTTCGCCGACTAAAATCGACAGCCCCTAAAAATTCCCACGACATCTCTATCGGCATCTACTTGAGTCAAACAAGTGAATCAGGCACAATGCGTCTCAGCAAAAAGGAGATCGTATGGGCGTAGAGATAGCAAGCGAAGTCATCACCGCGGCAGCGGCAGTAAAAGAGATAGAAAGTGGCGACGGTCAGATCCATCTTGACGAAAAAGGCAGAGGCGATTGCGCCAATTGTGGCACACCACTAAGTGGACATTATTGCCATGCATGCGGCCAGTCTTCGCATATACATCGCTCCCTATTGCATATGTTTGAAGAATTACTGCATGGTCTGTTTCACTTTGATACTAAGGCTTGGCGCACTATCCCTGCATTAATGTTTCGGCCAGGCGAGCTCACCCGTCAATATATAGAGGGCAAACGCACCTCCTTTGTTTCGCCGTTAGCGCTGTTCTTGTTCTTAATTTTCCTCATGTTTTTTGTTTTCTCCTTGGTTACCGATGAAATAAAACCAGAAGATCTCAATAAAACAGACGATCCAGCAGAAGTCGCAACGCTCCTGGTACGCTCTAAGGTAAACCTTAAAATTCAAGAAAACATACTGAAGACCGACTTCAAGAACAAACGAAGCCTAGAGAAGCAATTTAAAGTAGTGCTGGAAGCGCGAGAAGCCTTATTTAAAGCCCAAGGACGTCAAGAAAAATCCAGTGGCCAAATAAAAAGCGCTGACGCAGTAAACAAAGAATTAGCGCAAGCGCAAGGAGTAATAGTCAACTCAAAAGTCCACAATGATGCGGCCACATTAAGCGAGGAGGCAAAGTTTGAACAAGAAAAAGCTTCCCGGTATGCTGAACAGGATCTCAAGTTATTAGGAGACAAATACAAGCAAGCAATGAAACAAGAAATGCAAAGAGAAGCTGAGAAATCAGGCAAAAAAACATCTACTGCATTCGGTGTCTCTGGCGACATCACGATGGGCGACCATAAGATAGACGTAGACACAAAAAGTAGCGATACCGATCGAACTTTCGAGACTTCGCTCATGAATAGCTGGCTCGGAAAATTACTTGAACACGCAGATAAAAATCGTGAACTCACTCTCTACAAAATGAAAAAAAATGCCTCTAGCTTGGCCTTCTTGCTCATGCCGATTTCCCTGCCTTTTTTATGGCTCTTATTTGCCTTCAGACGCCAATACAAAATGTTTGACCACGCGGTATTTTCTTTGTATTCACTGTCCTTTATGTGCGCATTGATTATTTTATTGACGCTAATCAATGCGATCAACTTTACCGGAATTGCTGTGGTATTGTTCTTGATTATTCCACCTATACACATGTATAGGCAATTACGCGCAGCTTATCAACTAAGTGTTCTCGCCAGTGTATGGCGCACCATTGCACTCCTGTTTATTGCGCTCGCCTCTCTGCTTGTTTACGCCCTGATGGTCGCCGGATTAAGCCTATGACGATTTATATCGCCCTACTACGAGCGGTCAACGTTGGAGGTACTGGCAAACTACCGATGACAGAGTTAAAAGCCATGTGTGAAGCGCTGGCTTTCACACAAGTCAAAACCTATATCGCTAGTGGCAATGTGGTTTTTAATAGTCCTCATCCCGCCCATAAAACATGTGCATTACTGGAGCAATCTTTACAGCTTTACGCAGGTAAAGCGGTTGGTGTTTTTTTACGCACTCCGGAGCAATTAGCACAGGTGTTAGAGCACAATCCCTACCAGCAATATGCTCCCAATCGCAGCGTCGCCATCTTTATCGATGAAACCCCAAACGACGCAATGATCGCCGCCGCCAAAGGACGCAAAGAAGAATTGATCGCCTTAGGAACACAGGAAATTTATGTGTACTATGGCGACGGCATGGCCGACTCCAAGCTCGTGATACCTGCTGCAAAACTGGGCACAGCACGCAACATGAATACGATTGCGAAGCTAGCTGAACTTGGCCTACAAGCGATGCTGGCTTGATCCGCTTTATTATCGAACGCTAAAATCGGACTCAAAAAATTGCGCAATGTCGAATGATCGCTGCTGCCAATCGAGCTGGTGCGTCCGCCTCAATTTCCAAAAACAATTCTGGCTCAACCAGCTCTAACTCCATCAACAAAAACTGTTTGTCACGCAGTATTCCGTCTACGCGCGCATAGCAAGGCAACTTGGGTAGGGAAAATAAAATAGCCTGCGCTTGCTGACGCATCAACATTGGTGCAATGATCGCCTGCACCGTCCCTCCGTGATCTGACTGCACCCGAAAATCACCTTGCTTGGCATGTTTAATAACCGCGTGACTAAATTCACCATTAAAAAAGATCAGAGACCATTCGCCGCTATCAATCACCTCAGACATAAAAGGCTGCAACAAAAAATTTTGCTCCTTGCGCCACAGTTCAAAATCGGCGGCCAACGCCACGGCATTGTCGCGATTGACACGCAAGGTGCGCCACGCGCCTGCCGATTGCACCGGCTTGAGTATGATTTCATCATGAGCCATGAAGTCGATCAACTCGCTTAGACTGCGCTGGTCGTCAGGTCTTAATAATTGAGTAGGGATAAGTGGCAAGCCCTTTTGCGTCAGTTCAAATAAATACTGTTTATTGAGATTCCAACGCAAAGTAGCAATATCGTTGATCACTTTAATGTGATGACATTCCAAAAAATCCAACCACGCAAGAAACACCTCGAACTTCTCATAATAATCCCAGGTGCAACGAATAAGCACTGCATCATAAGCCTGCCAATCCACCGCCGCACCATCCCACACGCGAATATCTACATCGCAAGCAAGCGCTCTTAGCGCATCGGGCAATAGCTGCTCTCCCGCAAACAGATCAGGCTGCGTACTACAAGTGGCCAGTGCCAGCTTAAGCATAAACTTACTCCAAAGAATTCCAAACAAAAAACAAATAACACCTACAACTTTTTAGATGCTAATTCAATATTTTCTTGATG